>JBEBGU010000112.1:0-8935 GCA_040081325.1 Prosthecobacter sp. | reverse complement strand
GGGCATCTCAGGCACGCGGCTGGGAATCCAGGTGCGAAGAAAGGTGCTGAGCTCTGGTGGCAGCCGATCACGATTGAGGCGGCTAACTAACTGCGCGGCGGCGGTGCTCCAGAGCTTAATCTCATGCCCGAGCGGGTTTAAATGTTTGAGGACGGCGCGTGGTAACTCTGCACGGTCTGCTGAGTCGGGGTTGATGCCGGGATCGTGGAGGCTGGGGAGAAAGGCTGGGGGCCAGGCGGCGCTCATGTCATTCTCTGCCTCATCCGCCATGCACGATCAAGCCTCGGAATGCACTGCTGGACATCAGGGGCTGGAGCAGATTCATGGCGGCACGCAGCTTGGCGGGACTGGAGATGGCGGGATTGTTGACCAGCAGCACATCGGTGGCGAGCGGGGCGAGTGGGGCTACGTCGGCAAAGTTTCGCAGCACTGGCCCACCATCGAGAATGATCCAGTCCACATGATGGCGTGCGCGGTCGATCCAGGCGCGGTAGCCGTCGAGCAATTCATTGGTGGCATAGGCTGGTAGGTCGTGAGCTGGGAGGAGGAAGAGGTGGGTGTTCCCATAGCGTAGGGACTCCAGATCGTGTGCCCATGAGCTGTGGTGGTAGGCGTGGGGAAACCATTGATGCAGGGTGGGGGAGACGGCATTGCACTCCATCATGAAGACGCTGCGACCCTGATGGCAGAAGGCGGCGGCGAGTGCTGCGGCGGAGACGGTTTTACCCTCACCCGCCTCGGCACTGGTGACGAGGATGATGCCGCCAAGTCCGCTGCGCTTCAGCGCCTGCATCTCTAGCGTGCTGGTGATCTGACTCAGTGCTCCCGCCGCGCCTATGGGCTCCGGCTTGAGTAGCTGGCCAAGCATGACCTCTGGGTGGGCGGAGCCGATGAGCGGCAGCCGCGCTAGCACGGGAGCCTGAGCCACACCTGGGATCATGATCTGAGGCGGCGGTGGTGGCGGCGGAGCTAGTGCAGCCGTGGGTGCGCGGTACATTGGCTGCGCGGCCTGCTGACCGACGGGCATGTGAGACACTTCTTTGGCGGATGGAATATTGACTGAAGGCGAGCCGCCCTGGCGCAGGAGTTTCAGGACATGATCATCAAAGAGGCCCCATCCCACCGGCAGGCCGATGAACATTAAACCGAAGATGATGAAGCTGGCCAATGCGGCGATGGGCTTGTTGGGCTTGATCGGTTTGTCTGGCGCTGTGGCTGTGTCGGAAAGACTCAGCGCGCCGCTTTCGGTGAACTGACCTGTGACGTCGGCCTTATTCAAGCTCTCGACGATGGTCTGGTAGGTTTTGCGGTCTGCGGCTACTTGATCGAGCAGTAGGTTTTGCTGCACGTTCTTACCGCTTTGATCGACGGCCATGCCGCGTGCGGAATCGAGCTGGCCCTGATACCCCGTGATCTGGCGTTCGAGGTTGGTGACTTCTGACTCGGTCATGGTGACGACGGCATTGGTGGCACGGTCTAGGGCCGTCTTGAGCGTCTCGATAGCTCCGGCTAGTGCGACCATTTGCGGATGGCGGCGTCCGCACATGGGTTCGAGTGCTCGACGTGCGGCGATCTTGGCATCGAGTTCTTTGCGATTAAACGCCACGTCGGGATTCTCTGCGACGACGCGCACTTCTGACAAATCACGCCCGGCCTGCTGGGTGGTGCGGATAGTTTGCAGGTCATTTTGGGCTTTGATCAGGCGCTGCTGGGAGTCGGTGATCGCGGAGTTGAACTGTAACATGCGTGCGCTGTCCACGGTGCGTGCTTCACCGGCTTCGATCAGGTTTTCTGATTGGCGATACTCGGCGAGCTTCTTTTCACTGACTTCAAGACGCTCACGCAGTTCGGCTGATTTTTTATGGAGGTAGTCGCGCTCGTTTTCTGTGTGGCCAGACTCCTGCTGGCCTTGAAAGCGGATGTATTCCTTGGCCATGCTATTGGCTAGATCGGCGGCCATGAGCGGATCTGTGTCACGCACGACGACTCGGATGATGTGGGATTCTTTCTGCGGCTCTACGCGGGCAGCACTACTCAGGCTGGAGACGAAGATATGCTTCGCGGTCGCAGGCTTGCCAGGTTTGTAGAGTCCGAGCACTTTCATGAGCTGATCTTTACGGCTCAGGGAATTTCCCTCTACCTCCGCATAGCGGGCGAGCTTCACTGGATCAAAGCGGTCACTGAAGTACTCCAGGAAGGGGCGGGATTTGAGTTCGGTCAGGTGATTGTTGATGAGCTGCGGTGCGCTGATTTCGGACGGGCCTTTACCGCCCATTTCGGGGAGATTGAGGACGTTTGTTTCACCGAGGCGCAGGCGCAGTTTCGCTTCTGCTTCATAGACTTTCGCTCCCATTCCTAGCGCGTAGTAAATGAGTGCGGCAGCGGGCACTGCCATCATGAAACCGATGAGCCAATAGCGGCGCATGTAGCCGATGAGGTCGGCGATGCTGATGAGAGATTCTGAAAACTGCGGGGCAGGCGTGGACAGATATGGACTGTGGTCCACCTGCGATAGTGGTGAGGGCAAGCCGAGTGCCGAGGGAGCCAGTGGCACGAGTGCACGTGACCCTCCAGACGCGCCCTGCATGTGCGGGTGTGTCGGCAGAGGTTGAAGTGCGAGTCTAAAGGCCATCGAGGGAGGATAATATCATGCACTAGCCGTCTGTGGGCAAGGTGCAGAGAGGATTGTTTCTGTTGCGGCGCCTGCGGAGACATTCATGGCACGGAGGATGATTTGATTGACCAGCCGCACGTCGAAGACCTCCTCGGCAAGGCGGCGACTGGCGCGGCCCATGACGGCGATTTGTTCAGGATGATCGAGCAAGGTCTGCATCGCGATGACGAGGGCATCGACATTACGCGGCGGCAGGAGGAAGCCGTTCTCACCACCGCTCACGCACTCACGCGCGCCGACGGAGTCTGTGGTGATCATGGCGCGACCGGTGGAAAGCGCCTCTAGGCTCGCATGGGGCACACCCTCGCGATACCAAGTGGGCAGGCAGAAGACGTGCATGGTTTTTAAAAGTGCCGCCACATCGCGCACCATGCCGTGATGCGTTAGTGTGCCTTCTTTGACCCACTGCTCGACTTCGCTTTCACTCACGCGGTTCGGGTTTGGATCAAACGGACCCACGAGATGAAACTCCGCATGGGGATAACGAGCTTTGATCCTGCGCGCGGCCTCTGCGAAAATGCAGACGCCTTTGCTGATGAGGAGTCGGCTGACCAGTACGAAGCGAACTCGACCTGCGGCGATGTCTGGATCGCCATCAAGCGGGACATGCGGGTATTCGTCCAGATTGACGCCCGAACCGGCTGTGACATGCACGGGCACGCCGCGTGGCAGCATCTTGAGATCGGTGAAGAGCTGCACGTCGTCCCGGTTCTGCATGAAGATGACATCAGCCCGCTTCAGGGCAAAGCGGTGCAGCGCTTTTGATAGCCATTGCACGAGTGTTTGCTTCAGCGTTTCAGGTTTCACAAAGGTGAAGCCTAGGCCCGGCAAAAGCGCATAGACTCGGGGCACTCCTGCCAGACGTGCGACGACACAGCCATAGACGACAGACTTGATAGTGTAAGCAAAGAGCGCGTCTGGTTTCTCACGACGGAACAGGCGGAACATGTCTAGCCAAGTGATCCAGTCCTTCAGCAGATTCACGCGGCTACGTACCATGCGGATGGGCACATGACGGCCACCGGCGGCTTCCACATAAGCGCGCACATGCGGGTAGTCCTCTGCCGCAGAGGTGACGACTTCACAACCATGGGCAGCGAAGTCGCGGATGAGATCACCCCGGTGATAAATCAGCGTGTTGGCATCGGCAGTGAGGACGAGGACTTTCATTCGGCAGGTACGGTGATGGTTTCAGCAATCGGTGTTGGTTTAGCGAGGCGACGCTTTAAGGTGCGGAGAGCACGAAACACGAGGGCGGTCGGGCGGTAGGGATGAAAACACTCAACGTCAGACACGAGTCGGCGATCCTCACACCAGACGCGCTTGTATTCATAATCACCGGGCAAGAGATCATAGCAGGTGGCACCTGATGTGATGGCGCACTCCACGGCCCACTTCATCGCCAAGTTGCCTAGGCCATACTTGGCATACTGGGGATCCCAGCCGAGTTGGTACTGCAATACTTCGTTCTTTGAAGTTAGGCAGTAGATGCCGGCAATCAGTTGGCAATCTGCTTCGATCATCGGCAATGTGGCTCGGCCATCGAGTAGCCATTTCTCCATGAGCTGACGATGCACTCGCCGCGATTTTTCACGCAGAAAGGAGCTGACGCCTTCAGGGAAATTCATGGCGTGCAGATCAAAGAAGCGCTCGATCGCTGGCCCAGCTGGGCAGTCTTTCCCGGCCATCAAAGTGCGGAGTTGGCGGCCTTCGCTGAGATTTTCCCAGCGCTTGCGCATCTTGCGCCGCCAGTTCCCAGATTGGCGCAGGGCATACTCATCCCAGCTCGTCGGTAGCTTGATAAAGCGGCACTCGGTCAGATTCAGCACGCCCGTGCCGCTGCCTGCCCATCGCAGCTCGGAGAGCAGGTAGGAGTAGTTCAGTGACTCGGTTGGCACCTTGTTGAGCCGCACCACATCCCATAGCTGCCGCGACTCGCTGATGACGGTCATCAACACAGGTGTGATCTCTCCCTCACGCCCAGCAGGCACGATGAAATCCATGCGTTCGCCCTGAACGTCCCCTATGCCATTCATGAATCCGAGGTGACGCAAATGCTGGCGTGATCCGTCCGCCCCTTTGCCAATGACTAGTGGGGCGATGCCGACGATCTCTCCCACATCATCCCGCACAACACCGATGCATAATTGGAAATCTTGATGGCACTCGGCCCACCAAAGCTGCACATACTCCCATCCCTGAAATGGGCTGTGTGTCGAGGACTGACTGAGCAGCGTGTCCCACACGGATTCTAGTGTGGCAAAACCTGCCTGATCTCGAATGATTTCTAGCTTCATCGAGCACCTCCTTTTTGAGTAATCAGCGCGGCGATGGCTCGGCGTGCGGCATAAAGTTTTGTCATATCGTCATTCCAATCACCAAAACCTCGCGCAAACGCAGAAGCCTGTTTGAGCGCTGCGGCTTCCATGCCGTTATCACGCGCGAGCATCAGGTAGTCGTAGTCATCAGCCATCTCGCGCAGCCACTTCAGGCGAATGCTGGCCACGGGCATGTCACGTCCGTGCTTCTTCTTCGTTGCTGGATAGATAAAGCTGCCGTCGCCATTATATACGTCACCACTCGGGTGCTGAAAAGTTCCAGCATCCTGCCACACATCCACACCGGGACTCACCGCTAGCGTGGCCCAGTAGCACAGGCCTGTGATTCCGTGGCGCGGCATGAGCCAGCCGATCACTCGATGATTCATCGCTGGGAAATCGAGGCACCAGACTGGCGGGTTCGATTCCTTTAGCACTTTTGGTTTGGCATGCGCAGCCTCCCAGGCATCTGGCATCTGTACGAGTGCTGCATAGCACCAGACTTCATCTCCAGCCTTGAGTCGGCGGGCGATGTCGTGGCTGCCTTTTGGCCCCTCCATGTCTTGCCAGACGCTGCTAAAATGTGGCACCCAGATGTCCACGAAATTGTCGAGCCTGCCTAGCCACCAAGAGTCTGGTGTAGGCTGCTCAGTCACTAGTAGCGGCAGGCGCACGCCATGCGTGGCTTCCACTTCATTGAAGAAGTCGCCCCAACGGCGGACATGTGCATAGCCATCAGTATCTTGGGGTTCGTCGAGGTCGCCCATGATCACATAGCCTCGCGCTTCGGCTTTGATCTTTTGCAACTGCTTCATCCAGGTCGCGCAGTAGCGCATCGCTGCGACGCGGTCCTTGCCCAAAGGATCGCCGAAGGGCCACTCCTGCCAGATCGGCAGCCCGAGCGTGCTGGCATGACGATGCAGCAATTGCTTCCTCATGCCTGCCTCGATGGCGGCTTCATCCAGCTTACCGCTCTTGCCATTGGGATAGGTCGGGTAGGTCTGATCCACACTCATCCGGTGCTCTGCTAGCAAGTCGTAGTACTGCTCTAGCAGCGCAGTAAGCGCTGGAGAGGGCGGCTCTTTCTGCCGGTCAAAGCCATGCACCTCTGCCACATGACGCCAGACGGTCATGATGGATGTTTTCAATCTCGGCACCACTGGCAGATCAAAATCGGAGACGCGCATAAAGATCTTCGTGCGCTGTAGCTCTGTGCCCTTCGAGTCCTTGAGGATCGCTTCTCCCGCATAGAGCCCAGGTTTGATCGCATAGGGCACATGTGCATCCATCCAGAAAGGCTGATTGACGAGCTTTCCGTTCGGCAAATCCTGCCATTTGAAATCCTGTGGCACCAGTGCATCTGGGTAGTCGCCAGCGGGAAGCGGTGACATGGGCGTGGACTTTGAGACGCGGACGTAATGCTCACGCAACAAGGTCGGAGCCGGGATGGTATCTCCCTCGGGGCCTTTGAGTTCCGTGGCTTCCAGTGTCACGCCTTTCACTTCTGCTGGCGGACCCGTGACGATGATTTGAAGCGACTCCCACTCACCACGCGCGGCTTCCAGCGTGATCTCAGAGTTTGTGACTTCTTCAGTGCGCATGACGCGCGTCATTGCGTCCACCTTGGCCATGTGCATCTCGCCACGAGCCATGGATAGGAGAGCCAGGAAGATGGCAAAAGTCCTCATGGTGCCAGCACCTCCTGGTAAACTTTTTCATAACCACGTGCAGCCACAGCGATGTCGAACTTTTCTACCGCGTGGCGTCGCAAAGTCTCTGACTGTGGGGGATGGGCCAGTGTCTCTTCCCAGGCTCGTGCCAGTGCCTCGGGATCATGGGCCGGCACGACACTGCCAACGCCATTGAGTAACTGCGCGCAATCTCCGACATCGGTCGTCACACAAGGAACACCGCATGACAGCGCCTCCATCACCGTCATCGGGCAGGCTTCTGTGCGGGAGGAGAGAGAAAAAAGATCAAGCGCTGGATAGGCTCGCTGTGGGTCGGCACGGAAGGGCGTGAAATGCACCTGCTGCCGCTGCGGTATGACCGAGAGCGCGGCGCGAGCGCAGTCGCCTAGCTCGTGCTCTTCGCCACCGCACAACCAAAAGTGTGTCTCCGGTTTGCGCATCTGGATCAGTGCTGCGGCACGCAGCCAAGTCGCCAGATCCTTCATCTCATGGAAGCGCCCGATGAAGCCGACTAGCGGCGCTTCAAATGGCACATGCAATTCTTTGCGAACGGTCTCGCGGGCTTCTGCGTCTGGCACGAAATGATGCGTGTCGATGCCGTTGGGCACCCAAGTCATCGCTGCACTGGGATAACCGAGCGGCACATGGTCAAGCATCGCTGCCGCCGAGCAGGAGATGATGCGCGCGGGCACTACGCTCGACGAGACTCCCATAAGCCTGCGGAAGATCTGCATCTTCATTTTTGAGTCGCCTGGGTTCGCGTGGATCTCACGACAATGAATGCCCCAGACGACGTTTTTGATGCTAGCCATTCGGGCGCACCAGCCACCGACAAAATCCGCGTGATGCATCCACGTCTGCAACACCGCTGGTCGGATCTTTCGCAGTAGGCGTATCAGCCTTACCAGCGTGTCTTTTCGGAGGAAGGCCGAAGCCTCCAGATCATGCACCTCAGCACCCGCGAGGCGTAGTTTAGTCATCGCCTCAGGCCACTCGCGACCATCCATGACAATGACTACTGTGTGCCAAGCGGTGCGGTCCATCGCACCCACCAGATTCAGCAGCATCGCCTCCGCGCCGCCACCACCAGGCGCGGCGATGAAGTGTGCGATGGGATGGGGCAATGTCGTAGCGTGAGTAGAACTCAGTTTTGAATGCTCGAACTGCGCAGGCTTGTCACTTGGCTCTTGCTTCGAGAATAGGCGCAGCTTTGGCAGAACTGCATAATAGGGAGCACGCCATCCAGCCCATGAAGTAGCTGCCATTTTCATCGACCACCTCCTCTCCATTCGCGCACCATTTCAAAAGCGCCCGATGCCATCGCCTCGGCTTCCCAGAGGGTTTCTGGCGAACCGTAGCGGGGTAGAGCATGAGCTGGTGATGCCGCACTGAGTCGGCCGTTCATCATGGTGAACGCTGCCTCAAAACCATTCTCGGTGAGAAGCCGCTGAGTGTCTGTGGTGAAGTCATCTGAGCCACCGTTTGGGTAGGCGAAAAGTGTCGTCACCTTTCCCAATTCCGTCTGGATGCGGTCGCGGCAGGTTTGAATCTCTGACGCTTGTTGTTCAGTGCTACAGCGCGCTAGGATCGGGTGCGTGTGCGTATGCCCGCCGAAGTCGATCAGCCCGCTATCACGCATCTCCCGCGCCATGTCCCACGTCATCGGTAGAGTCACCGGTGGACTTGGCGCTGGTGCGCAGTGCTCCGACAGCTTGGCCACCTCAGCGCGCATTTCGGCATCTGGCAGGGGCTTTAGTCGAGACAATGTTTTAGCAAGGCTTGTGGGTGCTCCGCTCAGGGCTCGATCCACTTCCTGAAACCACAGCGCGTGTGTCCCATCTAGAAATCCGGTCGCCAGAAAGATCGTCGCGGGAAGTCTGAGTTTACGCAGGACTGGGAAGCCGAGGTGATAGTTCGAGGCATAGCCGTCATCGAATGTGAGGGCGACAGCTCGCGGCGGTAGTTTTTGTCCTGAACGCAAAACGCGCACCATCTCGACGAGCGGCATTGCATGGTAGTTGGCCGCTAAATGGTGACAGATCGTCTGGAAAACAGATTGGCGTAAATGCAGACTTTCATCCAGAACACCAGGCTCTAAGCCATCCTCTCGTAACCCATGAAAGGTGATAACCACTCCTTGTCCTGTTTGCTGACCCCGTGCGATCCGAGCCAGACCACAAAGCACCAAGGCTGCCGATTTGGCAGTCTGGCTAGTTCTCTGTAGGCGCGCGGACAAGGTGATTGAAATTATA
>JBEBGU010000111.1:0-8950 GCA_040081325.1 Prosthecobacter sp. | reverse complement strand
CTTCAGCGGTCTCACTCAAGCCGAAGTGGCCGAGCGTCTGCGCGAGCCACTGGGCACGGTGAAAGCTCGTATCCGCCGTGGCGTGAACCGTTTGGAGACACTGATCAAGCCGCGTCTGGCCTGAGATCGCTGAACTGATTAGCGTGTGACAAGCGTTTACTGGTCATGCGAATCGGAATCACCGGAGCCAGCGGGATGATTGGGCAAGGCCTGAGTGCTTTGGCCATGAGTTCTGGGCATGAAATCATTGGTTATTCCCGTCGGTCATCGGCTCAAGTGCCTTTGGTCACGAAGTCTCTGGTATCATCTGCCACCAATGTGCTGCCTGAAACTAAGCTCGACGCACTCGTGCATCTAGCTGGAGAAAATTTGTTTGGCCTGTGGACCACCAAGAAGCGCGAAAGCATCTGGCATAGTCGTGTGGACCTCACCAAGCAGATCGTCTCACAGCTCAAAACTTGGACAGCGGAGAATCGTCCACGAGTTTTGCTATGTGCTTCCGGCATTGGATTTTATGGCAGCCGAGGTGATGCGATCTTGGAAGAGAACAGCAGCCAGGGCAGCGGCTTCCTCGCCGATCTTTGCCGTGACTGGGAAGCTGCCGCACGTGAGGCAGCGAAGATGGGCATCCGAGTCGTGCATCTGCGGACTGGTGTCGTGCTCGGAGAAAATGGCGGTGCGTTTCCGAAGATGCGCACGGCTTTCAAGCTCGGAGCTGGTGGGCGTTTCGGCTCGGGGAAGCAATGGATGTCTTGGATTCATGAGCAAGATCAGGCGGCGCTCATGCTTTGGGCATTGGAAAACGAAGCCGTCGTCGGGCCACTGAACCTGTGCTCGCCGCAGCCTGTGACGAATGCAGATTTCACACGCCTGCTTGCCGCCCATCTGCATCGGCCTGCCTTCATGCATGTGCCAGCTTTTGCTCTGCGGCTACTCATGCAAGGCATGGCTGATGAGATGCTGCTCGGCAGCCAGCGAGCCTTTCCTCGCGTCGCCACCGATTTAGGTTACAAGTTCGCCTATCCAAATCTCAGCGACGCTTTTGCGGTGTTGAGCTGAGGCTGAAGTTTGCGATTGTTTGCAATGGTTGGCGATTGTTTGCTATTGATCGGAAGCCACTGCCAACAGCGCGCAGCGCAAACTACCGCCAACCACTGCAAACAACTCTCCCACCATGGCCGCACTCCAAACCACCATCGCCGTCATTTACGATTATGATCAGACGCTGAGTCCGACCTACATGCAGGACGAGACTCTCTTCCCGCACTTCGGCATTAACCCCACGGAGTTCTGGAAACGCAGCCGCGAGTTGGTAGATCAAGAAGGCTATGATGGCGAGCTGGCCTACCTCAAATGCATGCTCGACTACCTCGGCATGGACCGCCCCACGAATGATGAACTGCGCGAACTCGGAGCCAAGCTCCGCTATTACAAAGGCGTGCCCGACGTGTTCCAAGAACTCCATGGCGTGCTCAGCAGTCAGCACAAACTGCTCGGCATCAAGATCGAGCATTACATCGTTTCTTCCGGCCTGAAAATTTTGCTGGATGGCAGCTCGCTGGCTCCTTTTGTGAAGCGCATTTTTGGCTGTGAGTTCGGCCAAGATAAAGATGGGCGTATCAGCTTCCCCAAGCGTGTCATCAGTCACACGACGAAGACGCAGTACCTCTTCCGCATCAACAAAGGCATGCTCGAACCGCATGAGGACGTGAACGATCACATGGACCCCGACCTGCGTCCGATCCCGTTTCAAAACATGATCTATATCGGCGATGGCCCCACCGATGTCCCGTGCTTCACGCTTATGAAACGCTACGGCGGACATGCCATCGCCGTATATAACTCGGACGAAACGAACCGCTCCAGCTTCCGCAAATGCTACCAGCTCAGTGCGCTCGCAGATCGAGTGAAGCATATCGCGCCAGCGGACTATCGCGCGGGCAGTCACCTGCGTTTGCTGCTTGAGGAAATGGTCCTCGACATCGCCGACGGCATCGTCCGCCGGAAGAAGCTGGAGATCGAAGAAGGCACCGTCTCAGCGCCGCACTTTTGATCTCAGTTCGCTAGTGCGGCTTCACGCTGCTGCTTGAACTTGCACTGACCGGTGCGGGCAAATTCGTCACACTTGGCTTGGATGCGCATGGACTTCATCAGAGGCTGGAAGCCGAGGCGGCGCGTGATGCAGTCATGAAGCAGCGCGGCGTGGTCATCTTCAAACTCGACCACGCGGTCGCAGTCTTGGCAGATGAGGTGGTTGTGCTGCGGCTTATCCAGGAAGTTTGGGTCGTAGAAAGTCTGGTCGCGACCCAGATCCACTTCACGCAGGAGGTCACAGTCCACGAGCAACTGAAGCGTACGGTAGATCGTGGCGCGGGAGATCGTGCGGTCCAGCTTGCGAGTTTTTTCCAGAAGCTCGTCGGCATTAAAATGATCGTCTGTGGCGAATGCCGCCTCGACAATGACATCGCGCTGCTTGGTGCGGCGCAGGCCTGAGCTGGCGAGGTGTGCTTCTAGACGATCTTTGACTCGTTGATCCATGTTGAGACTAGCTAGCGCTAGTTGAGACTGGGCGCAAGAAAGGATGTGTGATGCGCAGTCACGGCGCGGGCTTTGAGCCTGACCGCCACGGGCTTTATGCCTGACCGCCAAAGTAGTGCCCCAGCGCTTCCATCATGCCTTCACTCGCGGGCTTGGTGGCGACAAAACCGCCGTACTTGAGCACATGCGCTTTGATCGGCGGCAGGCCATTTCCTGGCGTGGCGATCATGCGGGCATGGCGCGGATCGAGCATGGACAAGTCATTGTGATTATCCCCCGCAGCGAAACAGCGCGCGGCATCGAGACCAAGCAGGCGTGCCAGCTCGCTCAGCGCCGTGCCTTTGCTGTAACCACTGTGGGAGAAGCGCAGGTAGATGCTGTTTCGCTGATAGCCGATGTCTGGAAACTGGGAAGCATGGGTGTCGATAAAGGTCGCGATCATGTCCATCTCCAACTCAGTCGTACTGACGATGCCCAGTTCACCCGCATCGCCTTCCAGAAAGCTCGCGTTGGTCTGCGATTTCACCATTTCACGGATCGCATTGAGCGAGGCTTGGTGGTCTTTGACAAAGCGGTCATGCGCCTTACGCGCCTGCCGATTCCAGCCGCCGTAGTCGGTCCATTTGCTGAAGAGGCCGGGCTTATAAATATCGCACTCCTGAGCGATGATGAAATCCGGCTCCATGTAGATGCCGTGCTGGGCCAGGCCTTGCAGCGTCTGCGCCAAACTGCGCCCGGTATTGATCACCCAAGCCGCACCTTGACCGCGCAGTTGCTGGATCATCTGCCCGAGTGTGGGATGAAAGACGGGATCGCTGTCTGGATGAATCAGAGTGCCATCGAAGTCGAAGCAGAGGATGAAAGTGGGCTTGCGCGCTGCCATGAGTGAGGCGGACGTTTTCACCCTGTCACGGCTGCGAGTCAAGGCTTCAGCGCTCCTGCCAGTGCAGCACCAGATCCGTACCAATCATGACCCATAGCGCCAATTGATAACCAACCGTGATGATCCGCGATGCTTTACGCCGTTTCGCACGGCGCAGCACACTTTCGCAGGCCCAGATTAAACTCAGCGCCAAGGGTGCCAGCAGTGCCCGCACATGATCCGTCTCCCACACGGCTGAATCCCACGCAGCGATGCCGATCGTCGCCACGCTAGCTCCGAGAATGAATAGCACCGTGGTGATCGTCTCAGGGTGCAGGCGCTGTCCGGCATGGCTTGCCTTCGGCGTGCCCCAGCGCACGGCTGAAGAGATGGCCACTAGCAGGAGAATCAGGACCACGAGCTGCCAGCCGCCGTCTTGAGCATAGCGCAGCCACAGTGTATTCAGCCCACTCAAAAGACGCGCTTGGATTTCTAACTTGGTGTGGCCACTCAGATAGATCTGTGCATTCAGCCTCTCCTGGATCGGCATGGCTTTGAGACTAGCGGCATCCGGGTGTTTGGCCACCCAGGCTTGAGCCGCCGGAGCATCGTCGAGCCAGCGCACCTGATCCACATAGCTAAATAGCCCATGGCCAAACTGCGCCTGCGCCTCCACTAGCCGAGGTCCGGCGATGAAGCCAAACATAGAGCCAAACAGAATCAGGCCGAACAAATGATTCCGCCACACCCAGAGGCTGGTGCTCTCTTTCTTCACCCAGTGCATGTGCAGCCAGCCCCAGATCGCACGCGCCGTGCTGACAAAAAGAAACACCAAAGCCAGCGGTAGCGCACGATCCTCCGCCAGATAAGCCAGCGCAGAGAACGCACCGATGAGACCGTAAACCCACAGCGAGTTTCTTTGCAGTCCATACACACAGGCGATCCAACCAATCAGAAAAAAGAGGTGAAACAACGTCGCCCCCGAGTAGCTCGCCAGCGTCGGCAAAAAGCCGTGAAACCCGCTAATCATCAGCACCAGCAGTGCCGCCGGCAGGGTGAAACTGCGCGCGCAAGTCACGCTCAGCAGGATCAGAAAACCAATCACCAATCCAAGACGAAAAACACCCGCACGATGCAGTGATCCAGGAAGATCTGCCGCCGTGTGCATCCAAGCCGCAACCCACGGCCACAAGGGCTGAGCCATGCCATCGGTGCGGTGTGGCACCATCCGCTTCAGCGGCTCTGAGATGCTCTGAGTGAACTGCGGATTCAAATCTATAACGGTCTGCTCCGTCAGCTTGAGATGCCTTTCCTCCAGCTTACTCAGCGGCTCCTTAGAGGCCGAATGCAGCGCGCGCTGAGCGATCTCAAAATGCAGAAAAAGCACGCCTGCCAGAGTCAGGGCAAATGTCGTCCATCGAAGCCAGAGGTGGAGTCGGTGACGAGGGTAAGAAGGCATGAGGCGCTATGAGTCCGTCAGTGTAAACCGCCAAGGCGAAAAACCCAAGTTGATCTTGGTAAGTCGCTCTGATGCATTGCGCGCAGGCTTTGAATTGCGTAGCATGGTGCATGAGATTCCTCGCCCTTTTACTCCTCATCCATGGTTCTGCCGCCGCTGCCGATTGGCCGCAGTTCCTGGGACCGCAGCGCAATGGTGTGGCGGACAAATCCGAGTCAAGCCTGCCAGACTCCTTTCCCAGCGATCTCACTCCGCTGTGGAAAAAGTCCGTCGGCTCAGGCTTCGCCGGGCCAGTCGTCGTCGGTGGGCGGGTCATCATCATCCACCGCGAAAGCAGCGACATGACCACTGAGTCGCTCGATGCCAAGACCGGCCAACCCACTTGGCGCACGGTTTACACGACCGATTACATCGACAGTTTTGGGTTCGACAACGGCCCACGCGCCGTTCCTGCCGTGGCCGATGGTCGCGTCTTCACCTATGGTCCCGAGGGGCGCGCCACAGCCATGGATTTGAAGACCGGTAAAGAACTCTGGAGCTACGATGCCGCCGCAGCTCTCGGCTCCGAGCAGGGCTTCTTTGGCCGCGCGCCTTCGCCATTAGTCATGGGAGAAAGCGTCATCTTTGCCCCTGGCGGCAGTTTAGACGGAAAACCCGCTGGGCTGATCGCGCTCGATACCAAGACCGGTAAACTGGCCTGGAACTCTGCTGATGACGAGGCTGGCTGTGCTTCGCCCATCTTGGTCAAAGGCGGCCTGCTATCTTGGATGCGCAACCAACTTTGGTTGCTCGATCCCACTGGCAAAGTCCTCGCTTCCCAGCCCCTGCGTTCCAGCATGGACGCCTCCGTGAATGCTGCCACGCCCATGGACTGCGGGGACGGTCGCTATCTCATCTCCGCAGGCTACGGCGTCGGCGCGCATCTGCTTCACATCGCCGATGGCAAAATGGAGACGCTTTGGAAAAAGGATGACACCCTCGACTGCCACTACGCCACGCCCATTCGTGTCGGCGATCATCTCTACGGCTTCCATGGCCGACAGGAGCGAGGCATGAATCTGCGCTGCATCGAGATCGCCACCGGCAAAGTCGCCTGGGAAGATCCCGACAGCGTCCCCGGCGGCACCCTCATCGCCGTCGGTGATAAGCTACTCGTCGTCACCGAGCGAGGAGAGCTATGGATCGTCCGAGCCACGCCTGAAAAGTTCACCCAGCTTGCCGCCATCCAGATCCTCCGCGCCGGCCACCGCTCCCACACCGCCTACTCAGACGGCATTCTATATGCCCGCGATTCCGAGCACCTCGTGGCTGTGAAGCTGCGCTAAAGTAGGCCGAATGTGTTTGGCGGAGACAGCCCTGTTATCTCTCCCATCACACTCGCCAAACGATCCGGCGCCTTTGACCGCCGCAGCCTCCCACACACCGAACCATCTGATTAGTTCAGCGAAGGGTCTCGCCCTCGTTTTTAAGACATGCAGTGCGCCAAACACCAGCGTCATTTTGGCGATGCAGATAGAGTCAGCTAAGCTGGCTGGGCATGGCTGCTAAATAGCCCCATGCCTCGACTGTAAAAATCATCTCCTGATCATGCGCCTACAAGCTCAGGAACAATAACGCATCGCCGGATACGAAGTCGTCTTGATATTGCTGAGATGCGCTTTTGCCCCAGTAAATCGAGTTGATTATCAAAGGTTTAAGCAGCCTTCATCGGGGCGAAAAGTGAAAAAACGAAAGCCGTTTAGCACTGTTTTCCTGGCATCTTTTCCGTCGAACGCGGGCTTTTTTATGTCACCGAGGATGGCAAAGGAAAGGCTGTGATGGATGTGTTTGCCTGAAGCGGCGGCAATTGAAACCACATTGGTTGGCATGGGTCCACGACCTTCACTAGAAAACCGTTTGAGATGGTTCTTTCATCACCATCACTGCGAAATTAGTCTTGGAGAGCTGATCCGCTATGTCGCTGGGTAAAGAAATCACAAGTTTGCCGTCACCTTTACCTGAAACAGCGAGTAAAAAATGACACTCCGGTTGTTTGTCACAAAATGATCCCTTGTGCCCAAATTTTTGCACCAGATGGAAGGCAGGGGATGCAGTCAGAGTAATCTTGATGGATTTCTCTGCTCCAATGATGCGCATCCAAATTTGGTCTGAACACTGAATACCGAGGGAGTGATTGCCTTGCAGGCTTCGCAGTTCTAACACCAAGTTGTTATTAACAAGAGACTCTTGTCCAAACCTCTGCAAAACTAAACTTTTCGCTCTGCGACTGCATGAACTAACACCCATCAAAATTGCAATGATCACTATGAGATTACGCATAAGCATACTCGTCAAGGAGCTGGTGGCTGAGGCCAATTGGCACCGGGATGGTCCCAATTTGGGGCATTTGGTGGGGTTGTGGTTGTCGATGACGGAAGTTGCGTGCCAGGGCCGTAACCTCCTGTGGGTATGTATCCACCGGGCACAGTGATTGGCGCAACAGTACAACCACAAGCATTTAATAACCTGTGAGCATAAGTGTTTGAGTTTGGCCCAGCGATAGCAGCGTAAGGCGGTGGCTCCGTTTCATTCTGATGCTTTGTTAGACACTCACTTAGCTCACAACAACTTTTACTACATGTTGCTGGATAGCTTTGGGCACCCGCAGATGGACCCAGATCAGGATTAGCATATTCTGGCGGCACAGAACCTCCATAAAACATAGTCCTATTAGGATCGCCTCCAATTCCATACTCAGTTCCGTTGGCAACAACACCACAGTGCATACCGACGTTGATGCCTGCAATCATTACTGGTCCGCACCGAACTTCGATTTTGCAACTCTCTAAACCTAACTTGTCCCATGTGTTGATTGGTTCATTTTCAACGAAGCAATATAGATTAATGCCACCTCTTTCCCTGATGGGGTCGCGGTTAAGCCAGCGGCCTAACTCGGAGTTGTAAAAGCGGTACCCGTAGTAGGTGAGGCCGGTTTCGTCGTCGTGGTATTTGGTGCTGAACCGGAATGGCAAGTTCTCTTTCGTGCTGCCGTTGCCTGTAGGGAAGAGGGTGTCGGCGGTTAATTCTTTGCCGAAGGCGTCATATTCAAAGCTGTGGGTGAGGCCTTCGCCTCGGTTGATTTCGATGTAGGAGAGGATGTTGCCGTTGAGGTCGTAGCACGGTGCATAGACGGCGGGTGGGGTGATTTGCAGGCTTTGATTGCGGCGGCGCAGGTCACGCTCTTGGATCATGAGTAGGCCGCCGACTCCACCGGCCCCTTGGGGTGTACCGCTGAGATCGTTGCCCCAGGCATAGCTGCGGAACAGGGCGAGTGAGCCGTCGGTGATACTGGCGTCAATTTCAGCGATCATGTTCCAACCATCATAAATGAACCGGCGGTCTTTTGTCACGGGCCAATTCGTCGATGCCACATTCGCGACCACTCCTTCAGCGTTGCGGACGAGCTTGCGGACGCGGCGGCTGAGGTGGTCGTAGGTGAACTCTAATCTCTTCCGTGACGGTCCGTCGCTTGCAATGGTTTTCTCTTCCATGGCGAGGAGGCATCGGTTTGATGTGAGCCTAAAAGTAGTCAATGTAGATCAAAGATCTTCCGCTTTGAAGTCTTCCGACCAGGATGAAAGCAATCACATCTGAGCTTTCGCCATACCACCAGTCCACGTTCTGCATTTGCTCCTTTGAAATGTGCTCCTGAATTAAATTCAGCACTGCCCCCCAATGCTGGTCGCTCGATAGTTTTATAATATCAATACGGTTAAACTTTCCTCGCCAAACGGCTACTGGGTTCATAACCGTGGGGCTAACCAAATGAACCGCCTGTGCTTCCCGAAAAAACGAGCTAAGATAGATCGTTTCTATCCCGGCACCAGTGGCGGAAGTTAGTCCAATTTGCTTTAGGCGTTCTTGCGCAAATCTATCCGCAGATAAAACAAACCACAGCAACCAAGCCAGGATTACGACAAGGACTCCAAAAAGAATTTTCTTGGTTATTCGCAGCATGAGATGCTTCCATTGATGGTCCATGTTTGCTTTTTAACGCGGCTCTCAGTCCATCCGATTCGCCGTTCGCCAGTGTTGTCCTCCACATACATTGT
>JBEBGU010000110.1:0-8964 GCA_040081325.1 Prosthecobacter sp. | reverse complement strand
GATGAAGGCCAACGAAACGGGCAAGCCTATTGAATGGATCAAAGTCCACAAGGCTCCCGATTACGTCTATTTCAATCACAGCGCTCACTTGAATCGCGGTATCTCCTGCCAGAACTGCCACGGTCAGGTCAATGAAATGGCCGTCGTGAAGCACGCGGAGCCGCAGTCCATGGGCTGGTGCCTCGACTGCCACCGCAATCCTGAGCTGAAGTTGCGCCCATTGGATCAGGTGACAAACTTGAACTACAAACCGGAGCAGCTCGACCGCTCCGCCTTTTATCAAAGTCTGCTGGGCAAAGGCGTGAAGGCTGACGAGATCGCTGGAGTGATCGCTGAAGGCAAGACCGCTGCCGGACTCAAAGAACTGCTCGCCCTCGCTGACACTACCTACGGCAAAACGGTGACCCAACTCGAAGTGGGTACCCAGCTCAAGAAACACTGGCAGGTGCAGCCGCCTGATTCCTGCACAGCCTGCCACCGCTAAACCTGCGCCCCCTTTTTATCTGACATGAAACGCATTTGGCAGCACCCCGAGGAGCCCAAGACCGGTAAGCGCTTTTGGCGCAGCACGGCTGAACTAGAGCAGCGCTCGGAATTCCTCAATACGCTCGGCGTTGAATTCCCCGCAGGAGATACCATGGACGAAGACGAGCGCGAGAAATCGCGTCGTGACTTCCTCAAGCTCATGGGTGCCTCCGCAGGCATGATGGGCCTCGCGGCTTGCCGTCGCCCCATCGCGAACATTCTGCCCTACACGCAGCATGTCGAGTGGATCATCCCTGGTAAACCGCTGCTCTATGCAACGGCCATGCCAACCGCGAGTGGTGCCGTGCCGCTGGTCGTGACCACACATGAAGGTCGCCCAACACATCTTTCTGGTAATACGCTGCACCCCCTCGGTGGTGGACTGGATGCTTTCGCACAGGCTTCTGTGCTCGATATTTACGATCCTGAGCGCTCGCAGATTCCCTTGGCTGCTGGGAAAAAAGTTTCCTGGGCCGATGCAAATAAGGCATTGGAAGCTGTCGTAGCTGATGCCAAGAAAGACGGTGGCGCATCGTTGGCCGTCGTGGTGGGTTCTTCCACATCTCCGACTCTGCATCGTCTGCTAGGCGAAGTGAAGACCGCCTATCCTCAAGCAAAGCTCTTCAGCTACGAGGCTATCAGCAACGAAGCTCAGCAAAGCGCGAACAAAGAAGTGATAGGCGCTGGCGCAAAGACCTTTGTCCGCCTGAGCAAGGCACTGCGCATCCTGACTCTTGATTGCGACTTCCTCGGTCTTGATCCCATCGCGGGCGAGCCGATCAAGCACTTCACCAAGCAGCGCAGCAAAGACACGCCTGGTGGTGACATGAACCGCCTCTACTCGCTGGAAAACCGCTACACGGTGACCGGTGGTATGGCTGATCACCGCAAACCTCTGGCTGCTAGCCTGATCCCTGCCGCAGTGGCCGTTATCGCCGCAGAACTTGGCGAAACCTCTGCCAAGGCGCTTGCCGACACAGCCCCTGCGACTCTCAAGGAATGGCTTGCTCCAGCGATCCGTGATCTTGTCGATCACAAGGGCAAATCAGTCGTGCTCGCTGGTTCCCGCTACGGCGCTGAGGTCCACGCGCTGGTCGCCGCGATCAACAATGCACTGGGTGCCTACGGTTCGACGATTGAGCTTCTCCAAGGCGGCCCGGAAGCTGCACTTGGAACAGCGACAGAACTCGAAGCAGCTCTCGCTTCGGGTGCTGTGAAGACACTGGTTTCTCTCACACCCTCCAGCCTTCTATATGATGCACCCGCCACTCTGGCCGCTGCCATTAAGGATAAAGGTGTCTCTGTGATCCATCTCGGCATGTTGCCGAATGCCACCGCCAAAGCCGCCAAACTGCATATCCCAGCGGCCAACTATCTTGAATCTTGGGGCGACGTTCGCGCCGCCGATGGTTGCTACTCGATCGTGCAGCCGATGATTCAGGCTCTCTACAGCGGAGCCAGTGAAACCGAAGTGCTGCTCGCTCTGCTAGGTCGCAAAAAACTCGGTCCTGCCGATGCACCCAAAGCCGACGCCGCAGCTCCAGCGCCTGAAGATCCAGCTTATCAAGCTGTGCGTGACACCTTCGCGGTGGTCGCAGGCAGCTTGGATGAAGTGAAGTGGAACTTCACCCTACGCGATGGTTTCCTCAAAGGCTCCGGCTATGTCAAAGCTTCCGGCGTGGTCAACACGAGTGCCGTCGTCAGTATCGTCGGTAAGGCCAAACCTGCCGCAGCGCCATCCGCTGAGGCGATCGAAATCGTACTCACTCCAGATTCAGGCGTGTTTGATGGACGCTACACGAACAATGCCTGGCTCCAAGAAGCCCCAGATCCAATCACCAAACTGACTTGGGACAATGCCGCATGGATTGGCAGCGTCACCTTCCGCAGCCTTGGCTTGAAGAACGGTCAGTTGGTCAAAGTCAGTGTCGGTGATCGTAGCCTCACATTGCCAGCTATCGAGGCCCCCGGCCACGTCTCCCACTCGGTCACGATCCCTCTCGGTTATGGACAGAAAGACCTCGGTTTTGTCGGCTCCGACAGCAAAGGCCAAGGCCGAGGATTCAATGCTTACCCACTGCGCACGAGCGCTTCGGAGTACGTCCTGACAGGCGCTAAGCTCGAAGTCCTCACCGGCACTTACGAGCTAGCGATCACCCAGGATCAGAACACCATGGAAGGCCGCGCTATCTATCGCGAGGCCACTTTGGAGACTTTCAATAAGACGCCAGACTTCGCCGTGAAGACCGGCATGGACTCGCACATCCCGCAGACCATCTCTTTATACAAAGGCCAGGTCGGCAAGAAGAGCGCGACCAATCCTGACGGCTTCGACTACGAGACAAAGCACCAGTGGGGCATGTCCATCGACCTTAGCAAATGCATTGGTTGCACAGCTTGCGTCGTCGCTTGTCAGAGTGAAAACAACATCCCAATTGTAGGCAAAGACCAAGTCGTCAAAGGCCGTCTCATGCAGTGGATTCGTATGGATCGCTACTTTGCCACCAACGAGTGGGGTGCGGCCAAAGCCAAGTCCGATGACGTCGATATTGACCCGACGCCTGAGCAGCTCGAAAACGCCGAGATGGTGCAGCAGCCCGTCGCCTGTCAGCAGTGTGAGTCCGCTCCGTGTGAAACCGTCTGCCCTGTGAATGCCACCGTGCATACCACGGAAGGACTCAACGCGATGTCCTACAATCGCTGCATCGGCACACGCTATTGCGCCAACAACTGCCCTTACACCGCGCGTCGTTTCAACTGGTTCGACTACAACAAGCGTCCGCTTGATGAACTCTACCTGGGACCCCTCTCCACTGCCGATAAAACCGGCGTCCGCGAGTCGCTTCAGCTTCAAAAGAACCCGAACGTCACCGTCCGTATGCGCGGCGTGATCGAGAAGTGCACCTACTGCGTGCAGCGTCTCGAAGCCGGCAAGATTCTTCAAAAGCAAAAGCAACGCGACTCGAAGAACTTCCGCGTGCCGACCGACAGCATCAAGGTGGCCTGCCAGCAGGCCTGCCCAGCAGAAGCCATCGTCTTCGGCGACATCGCCGACGAGAAAAGCAGCGTGGTCAAAGCTAAGGCCTCACCGCGTAACTACGAACTCCTTAAATACATCGGCACACGCCCCCGCACGAGCTATCTGGCCCGTCTGCGCAACCCCAATATGGCCATGCCCGGCGCTGACAAAATCGCTGCCTGGAGTGCTCACCAAATTTAATTCGGACTCATGGAAGCCACGACCATCGCGCCACATTCAGAAGCTCACACAGGTGCTCCTCGCATCCTGGACCGCGAGCCACTCGTTCTCAATCATCGCTCCTATTCATGGATCACGAACCGCATCTGCGGCATCGTCGAGAATAAGCAGCCACTCCTCTGGTGGGTGCTCATGGTACCTTCCGTCATCTTGACTGGCATCATGGCCTTCTGTTTCATCTACCTCATCAGCACCGGAGTCGGCGTCTGGGGTCAGAAGCAGCCCGTCGCCTGGGCTTGGGACATCACGAACTTCGTGTTCTGGATCGGTATCGGTCACGCCGGCACTCTCATCTCCGCCATCCTCTTCCTCACACGTCAAAAATGGCGCACTTCCGTCAATCGCGCCGCTGAGGCCATGACGATCTTCGCTGTGATGTGTGCCGGTTTGTTTCCAGCCTTCCACGTCGGTCGTGTCTGGATGGTCTGGTTCCTAGCACCGATCCCGAACGCCAATGCCATCTGGCAAAACTTCAAGTCCCCACTGCTCTGGGACGTGTTCGCCGTATCCACCTACTTCTCCGTCTCAGCCGTGTTTTGGTTCCTCGGCCTCGTGCCCGATCTCGCCACACTGCGTGACCGCTGCAAACCCGGTTTGAGAAAGACACTCTACGGCATCTTCTCCCTCGGCTGGCGCGGCTCGAACCGCCACTGGAGTCACTATGAGACGGCTTACATGCTTCTCGCTGCGCTCTCCACACCACTCGTGCTTTCTGTGCATTCCGTCGTGTCGTTCGACTTCGCCACTTCGATTGTTCCAGGCTGGCACACGACCATCTTCCCACCTTATTTCGTGGCTGGTGCTATCTTCGGTGGTTTCGCTATGGTGCTCACTCTCATGATCCCCGTGAGCAAAATCTATGGACTCAGCGATCTGATCACGCCGAAGCACATCGACAACATGGCGAAGATCATTTTGTTGACGGGCACCATCGTTGGGTACGCCTACTGCATGGAGTTCTTCATGGCCTATTACAGCGCCAACAAGTTCGAGTTCCAGACCTTCCAGCTTCGCAGCCTCTACGGTGCCTCCACCTGGGCCTACTACTTCATGTTCGGCTTCAACGTCTTTGCCCCGCAGGCCTTCTGGTTCCGCTGGTGCCGACACAATGTCTGGGTCGTCCTTGCCGTCTGCATGTGCGTGAACATGGGCATGTGGTTTGAGCGTTATGTCATCATTGCTACCACACTGGAGCGCCTCCTCATCCCAGGCTCATGGCGCGCTTATGAGGCCACTTGGGTCGATAAAGTCACCTTCCTCGGCACCTTCGGCTTCTTCATGATGCTCTTCCTTCTGTTCCTGCGTTTCCTGCCTGTCATCGCCATCGGTGAAGTGAAGGGCGTCTTGCCACAATCCAATCCGCACCATGACGACCATGGCAAGGATGGCATCCAAGAGGAAGACCTCATGGACTACTCAGACAGGCACATCCCCAAAGCACTCGCTTAACTTTCCACCCACGATTTTTCTGTGAGCACTACCCTCAAACGAGTCCATGGCTTCCTTGCTGAATTTGACAGCGTGGCAGACCTCTATCACGCCGCCGAACACGTCCGCGACGCGGGCTATCAGCGCTGGGATGTCCACTCCCCCTTTGCCATTCACGGCATGGATCATGCCATGGGCGTGAAGCGTTCCAAGCTGCCCTACCTCGTCTTCTGCGGCGGCATCACTGGCACTACCATTGCCTTCACGCTCCAGACACTGACTCAGACCAATTTCTGGTCCAGTATCGGCCTCGGTTTCCTTCAGACTCTGGCAGAAACCTATCCCACAGTCGTTCAGGCCAAGCCCACCGACATCTGGACCCTGCCAGCCTTCTTCCCCGTGATGTTCGAGTTGACCATCCTCTTCTCAGCCTTCACAACCTTGTTTGGCCTGCTGGCACTCATGGGCCTGCCGCGTCTGAATCATCCTCTCTTTGCCTCCAAGCAATTCCCCAAGTTCTCCGATGACGGCTTCTTCGTCGTCATCGAAGCCCGCGACCCCAAATTCTCCCAAGAAGGCACCAAATCCTTCCTGGAAAAGATCGGCGGCAAAAACGTCGAACTTGTCGAGGACGACATCTAGTCTGTGCTTTCTAAAAAGCGCATCCAATGTACTGGGTGTGCTTTTTTATGCTCAACTACTCCCGTGCAACTTCTAGTGCGGTTAGGCGCATTTCCAATTCCTTGATGCGGCCGATCATGTCTGGGATCTTACCTGTGGCGGCTTGGAGGCGGTGGCCTTCCATGAGTGGCTTGGCGGGGAAGCCCATGTAGGCTCCGGGGTCGGTGATGTTTTTCGTGACACCGCTTCTGGCCATGAGGGTGACTTTGCTAGCAATCTCAAGGTGACCGCCAACGCCGACTTGACCGGCAATGGTGACGTAGTCACCAAAACGGGTGCTGCCAGCGAGCGCGACGAGGGAGACGATAACGCAATGCTTACCTAGAGTCACGTTGTGGCCGATTTGCACGAGGTTGTCGATCTTGGTGCCTTCACCGATCCAGGTGCGGCCAAACCGCGCGCGATCAATCGTGGTACAAGAACCGATCTCCACATCGTCGTCGATCTGCACGATGCCGACTTGTTCGATTTTGATGTGTCGCCCGTTGGAGAATTCATAGCCAAAACCATCTGTGCCGACTGCGCTGCTGGTGTGGATGATGACACGGTGACCGAGCACGCAGTGATCTTTGACCGTGCAATTTGAATACAGCACGCAGTCGTTTCCTATGCGCGAACCCTGACCCACGAAGACACCGGCATGGATGACGGTTCCATCACCGATGATCACATCGTCCTCAATGACCGCACATGGGCCGATGCTGACTTTTTGCGAATCAAAGACGGCGGTCCCTGAGACAACTGCTGAGGCATGAACTCCTGGGATAAATGGCTTTGCCGACGGTCCGAAATGCCGGATCACGCTGGAGAAGGCGAGCGTAGGATTGGCCACACGGATGAGTGCGACACCTTCCACGGGTTCATTGAAGTTTAAACTCACCAAGATGGCTGTGGCCTTCGTGGTTTTGAGAGCAGCTAAGTAACGTGCATTGCCCAGAAAGGTCACTTCACCAGAAACTGCTTCCCGGATCGAGTTCATGCCTGTGACCAACGCCGCAGGGTCGCCTTGAATAAGTTCTCCGCCGACGATTTCAGCGAGGCGCTGATGGCTGATACTTGTGCTCATAGAGGGTCGAAATGAAAAAGGCACGCCGGTTTCAGTTCGGCGTGCCTCTGACGATATTCAGGAGAGTAATCAGGGTTTCTTCTCTTCTTTGGCCGCGGCTGGTGTGGCGGCGCTAGCAGGAGCAGTTTTGTTGAGTTCGACCACGATCTGGTCAGTGATGTCCACAGCATCTTTGTAATAGACGAGCATTGGCACGGTGGAGAGACTCATACCCGACTTGTCGAAAACGAAGTCATAGTTCTCAGTTTTGGACTTCTCTCTGACCACGACAAGAATCTCGTCGTAGATGCCCTTGCGGATACTCATGTCTTCCTGCTTGAGCTGACTGCTGCGGCGATTCTGGGCTTCGCCAATTTCCTGCTCTAGTGCGCGCAATTCTTTGGCTTTCTCTTCAAACTCTATGGCTTTTTTCTGCCGAGCGTCCTGGTTCATGATGGGATCACTGGCCTCCTTCTTGAGCTTCTGCATCTCCGTCATCAGGTTCTTATAGACGGACCAGCGATCATTCATTTCCTTCTGAGCCTTGTCGAGATTGCCTTTGAATTTTTCGGCAGCTTCTTTGGTTTTGAAGTATTCGGAGAACGCCTTGGACATGTCCACGACACCAAATTTGAGATCCACCGCATGGCTGGTGGCGAGGCTAGCGAGGGAAAGAGCGAGAATGATGAAACGGGTCATAGGGGAAAACTGAGAGGGTTAGATCTACTGAAGTGTTCGATCAGCGTGCGAATTAGAATTTGTAGCCCATGTTGAACTGGAAGCGTGGGCTGTCGCCAACGAACTTGTCCTTCACGAGCGGCAGCCCCAGATCTACGCGAATCGGACCAATAGGAAGGAACAAGCGAAGACCGACACCAACGTTTGAATAGACTTCACCGTCCCCAACGATCGGTCCGCCATTCCTGATGGTGGTTGCACCAACAGTGCCAGCCTTTGCTTCAACATCCGAAGAGATCATACCGACATCCCAAAACACGGCACCGCGAACCTTCTCCACAATTGGGAAGGAATATTCGGCCGAACCATAGATTGAGAAATTACCACCGAGCGCCTCACCCGAAACGTCTTTGGGACCCACTTCACGGAAATCATAGCCGCGCAGGTTGTTGGCACCGCCAAGGAATAGGCGTTCGAAAATTGGCACATTATCTCCCTGCACCCAGCGAGCCATACCTTCAAAACTCAAGATGGTATCACCAGGAAGATGGAAGAACTGTTGGCCACCAAGATTACCACCAAAGGCCTGCACATCACCACCTAGACCGGCCGCCATCAGGCCAGCTTCAAATTTATGACCCTTTCGGGTAATGAAGACGCTGTCGCGTGTGTCATGCACATAGCCGAGTTCGACCTTGCTCTCGATGAAGTCGCCTTCTTCGTCGAGCAGGACCTTTGTCGAATCGCCGCTTCTTTCCACGTCGATTGATGTCTGCTGTAGTGTGTAGGTGCCTTCTAAATAAGAGTGATCTCCAAGGGGCTTCCTCAGGCCAATGGAAGTGCCGATGTTGACCTGATCAAAGCGTGTCGAGAGATAGTTAAGATTTTGATAAAAGAGCTGAACCGTAAGTGCCAACTTTTGCCCCATGAACCAAGGCTCTGTCCAACTTGTGTTAAATGTCGAGGTGCGTGTGCCGTAACGGATATTCATGTTGAAACGCTGACCGGCTCCGCGGAAATCTCCCCAGTCAGAGATGTCAAAGTTGGTCTGAGTCACGTCCACGAATCCCACGAGACTGTCGATAGAACTGAAGCCAGCACCAAAGTTCACGGAACCTGTTGGTTTTTCGCTCACATTCACTTCCACATCTTTGAACCCATCCACTTCGGTAGCAACCGGACGAATGGTCAGAGGATTAGCCTCACTTTTACCTTCAAAGTAGTTCATGTTTTCCAGAGTCGTCTGCGCCGCTTCCAGCTTCACCGTGTTGAGTTCATCACCAGGAGCAAAGGTGAGTTCACGACGAATGACTTCATCTTTGGTCTTGGCGTTGCCACTGATATTGAC
>JBEBGU010000109.1:0-8976 GCA_040081325.1 Prosthecobacter sp. | reverse complement strand
GCCAGAGACGCCGCCACTCATGCCTCATTTCATACTGCCCTTTTGGTTGGGCTTGGTGAATATCGTGTACGCCGCGGGCGGTGTCTTCATGCTGATCAGCCGAAGGGTGAAGAAAGCCTGTACGGTTTATTTTTCCCTGTGGTGAGACCGCTCAGGCTCGCTTCATAAACCAAGCCAGGAACTCGCGATTGCCATCCGTCCCCTGGATGCTGGACTCCGTGATGCCGCGCCACACCAGCTCAAGGTGACTTTCGACAAAGCTGCGGATGCGTGTGCAGGCTTTCTCGTGCAGTTCAGGTTCGCGGACGATGCCGCCTTTTCCCACCTCTTCACGCGAAAGCTCGAACTGCGGTTTAACCAACACCACGGCCTGACCGCCAGGCTTCAGAACGCTGAGCGCGCCGGGTAACACGAGGGTGAGTGAGATGAAGGAAACATCCGCCACGATGATGTCCACCTGCTCGGGCACGTCCGCAGGCTGGAGGTGGCGCACATTAAAATTCTCACGGCAGATGACACGCGGATCACTGCGCAGTTTCCACACCATCTGATTGGTGCCCACATCAAAGGCGTACACTTTCACCGCACCGCGTTGCAACAGGCAGTCGGTGAAGCCGCCGGTTGAGGCTCCGACATCCATCGCGATCAGGCCTGTGACGTCGATACCGAAATGCTCCAGCGCGCCCTCCAATTTCAGGCCACCTCGGCTCACGAATCGCGGCGGCGTTTTCACTTTCAAAGCGGCATCATCACGGACGAGCCAGCCGGGTTTGGACATGACCTCATCACCGAGCATCACCTCACCCGCCATGATCAGCCGCTTGGCCTGCTCTCGGGAAGGGCAGAGTCCGCGTTGAACGAGCGCCAGATCCAGTCGAATACGCGCCATCAGCGTCCCACTGGCTGGATGATTTCATCTCCGGGTTCAATGCTCACACCGGCTGGGATGGAGGCGAGATCGAGATCGGCCACGGCTTCATTTTCCTCGATTGTGTCGGTCACGCGGATCTTTGCCAGCACGGCATCACCACGGCGAATATCAAAGGCGAGTCCCTTCGTGATGCTCTGTTTTGAGCCTGCGTCGATGATCACAAAGCCCTGCTCCTTAACTACCGTTTTCACTTTGGCGACTGGTTTAGCATTTTGGACCTGCTTTTGCAGCGGTGTCAGGGTGTTGGTGTTGATGCCCTTGGCCTCGGCTTCGAGGATGGTCGTCGGTACGGTGAGTCCGCCGCCCGGCAGTGTGGCTGCCCCTGTCATGTTCGTCGGAGAGGCCAAAGCGATCGTGCCTGGCGCAGGTGGCGTGATGGAGGTGGCTGGAGCGCTGGGCAGTGGCATCATGCTGCTCACATTGGGTGAGGCCATCTCCTGAGCGGCCTGCTTCTTTTTGAGAAACGCTACTTCCGCCATCGCTCCACGCTTGGCCTCCTGGCCCTCCCAGGCGAGGAAGCCAGTGATGCAAAGCAGGATAAAAGTGAGGGCAAAAGCGAAATGAGTCAGGCGCATAGCTTTCAGATGCTACCACGATCCGTAAAAATCAAACTCTGAAATCAAAACGCCTCATCCTTGCACCCCCGTTCATGCGTTTCATTATGACACCCAGACATGACAGACATTGCATTTTTTAGGCTGCCCGACGGAAGGGCGTGGATCGGACAGGGACCCTTCGAGTCGCTAGCGCACATGCCAGCCGATGGCGGGGCTTTTTATGTGAACGACTTTGACCTCACAGATCCAGCGCCGTGGAAGCGCCCGGCGAAGCTGATCCCCGTGGCTGCTGACACGCTGTCTGCAAACATCGGGTGGAATGGCGCGCAGTCGCCACACATCCAGTGGGCCAAGCCCGCGACCGAATGGTTCAAGATGGCTTTTCGCCGTATCCGCCGTGAGGTGCTGGCCAAGCGGCTAGAAAAAATGGTCCCCGTGCTCACCGAGCGCGGCATCATTGTGGATGGCGATCCCATCCGTCTCCTGGATCGTGTGATGACGGCTCCATCGAATACCTGGGGCTACGGCTGGGTGCATGGCACTCGTGGTTTTCTGGGTGCCACGCCTGAGTTGCTTTTCCGCACTCAAGGGCGCGAGGCAGAAACGATGGCGCTCGCTGGCACCGCCAAGCCCGGCGCGCAGGAGGCCTTTTTGCAGGACGTGAAGGAAATAGACGAGCACGAGATCGTGGTGCGCTATCTAGTGGATCGTTTCAGCCATCTAGGCTCCGTGACCCGACACCTGCGTGGGCTTTGTCAGGCTGCGAGCCTGCTGCATTTCCAGTCCAATATCAGTGTCGTGCTGAACGCCGAATCCGATCCCGACACGCTCGTGCGTGAGCTGCATCCGACACCAGCGGTTGGCTGCTTGCCGCGTGAAGAAGCCTGGCTGCAACGTCTGCGTGAGTATCGCACTCAATTAAAAGTGCCTGACTTCTTTGGTGCCCCGTTTGGCTTCGTCGAGCCAGGTGACACGCATCTCTGCCACATGGTCGTCGCCATCCGTGGCATCTCCTGGATCGGTCAGGAAGCTCAGCTCCCATCGGGCTGCGGCATCGTTGGCGGCAGTGCTTTCGACCACGAATGGCGCGAGCTACGACTGAAGCGTGAGTCGGTGGTGTCGATGCTTGGATTGTGATTGCCTGCACACGTTGAAAAACGAATGCCTCGTTTCCTGGAGGTGGTGCGTAAAGCATTTGGCTCATACTCATGTCCACTTCCACCTCCCAGCCATCCTTCGCTCTGCCAGACACTATGGCCATGATCGTGCTGGAGGAATGTCATCTGTTTCCGGGTTGCTTCATGCCGCTCTTCATCTTTGAGCAGCGCTACCGTCAGATGTTAGATCATGCTTTGCAGACGAGTCGCATGTTCTGCGTGGGCACACTTTCCGAGGGTGAAATCCTGCCTATCAGCACCGCTGGCCTGATCCGTGCCAGCAAGAAGCAGGCAGACGGCACCTCTCATGTCATGCTTTACGGCGTGACTCGCATTCGCTTCACCGGCTGGGTTCAAGAAGAGCCTTTCCGCATCGCCAAGATCGAACCCATACCGACACTTTTTAATCTGCCGGTGGCTGAGTTTGATAAATTAAAAGTGCGCGCTCTTTCGCTGTTGCCTGTCGAGACGCCCGAGACGGGTGAGGCCATGCAAATACTCCGCGCCACGCTCGGTGACATGAAGTGTACCGATCTCGCCTGCGACATCTTGTCCTACCATTTCGTGCGTGAACCTGAGACGATGCAGAGCCTCCTCGCCGAGCCATGTTTGGAAAAACGCTACAAGCTGCTCCTCGACGAATTGGAGAGACTTCAGACGCTGGTCTGAGGCATTTCCACCTTGGTTAGAGAGAGCCTGAAGCACGCCCCGCGTTCCTTCATCGGCTGATGTTCGAGTTGCCCGCCCAGCTCACGGGCCAGTCGTCGGCACAAGGCCAGTCCCAATCCAACACCGGGCGCGCTGTGTGCTGCTTCCGTGGCGGATTTGGCAAAAGGCTGGAAGAGTTTTTTGCGCGCTTGTTTGGACAAACCCGGACCGAAGTCGCGAACCGTCAACAGCACCCGTTTACCATCCGCCGTGGCGGTGAAATGCAGCTCGCGTGGGTCGGAGTCGGGTGCCGCATATTTGCAGGCGTTGTCGGCCAGATTGAAAAGGATCTGCTCAACAGCTAGCGCGTCCACCATCACGCAAACTTTCGCAGCGTTGTGATCAAGATCGGTCTTTAAAATGAGGCCCACCTGATCCGTTCGCTGGCGCAGACGCTGCTCGATGCGCTGCACTAAACTCTCGACGCTGACGGTCTCCATGCGTGCCGCTGTGCGCCCGCGCTCGATCCGTGAAAAGGACAGTACATTCTCCACCAGATGCATGAGCCGCGTGGACTCATCGCACAGCGTATTCAGGTATTCACGGCGTCGCTCAGGATCGGGCACCATGTCATCGGCCAGCATCTCCGAATAGAGTCGAAAGGTCGTCAGTGGCGTGCGCAGCTCATGTGTGACCGCTGACACGAAAGCGCCGCGTCGTTCACTCAGCAGCACTGCGCGATGCAGCACAAACGCGATGGCCAGTGCCGCTGCGATCAAGCAGGCCCAGGCGATGGCGAGCGCAGGCTTCAGGGGCGAACCGAGATCGATCTGTGAAACCGGCACTTTTCCTGTCAGCAACTTCACAGGCAAAGTCACCAACGCCGTAGCATCTGTGCGTGCCGCATCAGGACTCACGGACACAAGTTTCGCCTCAGGCAAAAGATCGCGCACGGTGTCGATGAGGCGCGCATGGAGTTGTGGCCAATCGAGCCACACGCCTTGGAGCCGTGCCACGCCTTCGAGCCGCGCTTGGCGGACGAGCATCAGTTCCGCATCTGCCCACACAGCACGCAGATCACCTGCCAGTGCTGGCAAAGATTGGCGCAGCGCTGGCGCAGTAGCTGATGCTACGGCACCTGGAGCTGCGGGTTCACGAGCAGCCGAACTCGCACTGCTTCGATACAGATCTTTCACTTTATCCAGCGTGCTCATGTCTTTGCCAGCGATCTCTGTTTTGGCAGCAGGCTTGGGCGCTATCTTCTTCAGCGGAGTCTTCGAGATTTCGGCTTTTTCCGCCACGAGGTTTCGATTCAGAATCTGCGCACGCTGCGTTTGCTCGATGTAGTTGTTCGCGACCTGCATGTCGAGCTTCTGGCCATCTGCCGCAGCGGTCTTGGCCTTCTCTTCTGGCGCTGGTTTGAGTTGAAGAGTCGGCACCGTGCTGATCTCGGGAAGTGTTTGTATTTCGGGGTGTCTCTTGAGTAGCTCATCCAGCTTCTTCAGCTTCTCGGCCGCCTCTCCGGTCTGCGGACTGGTGGCATACCAGTTGGAAGCGATCTCCTTTTGTGACCCCACGGGTGCCTGTGGGCTGCGAGCGCTGCCGGACACAACTTCAAAGTGTAACTGCACCAGATCCGGCAAGCTGCCAAACAGTGGCGACGGCATCAGCGCCTGACCTTTCGGGATGCTCTGCGTGGCATTGGCGAAGAGATCATCAGGTGCATAAAAAGCCTGGTAGTGATAAGCGGGTCGTGAGTTTTCCCGAATCAGCAGCGCACTCGCCAGCGAGTCCATGCGCCAGAGTGCGAGCCGCACCTTTTCCTGCACCTGCGCATCCTCCGCCGTCTGTCTGCGCTGCTCCTCTAGATCCAATGTCCGCACACTGATCCACAGCATCGCGCCGGTGAAGACGGCGAGGCAGGCGGTGAACAGAAGCCAGCGGAGGAAGGGGCGCATGGGAGGAATGACGAAATCCGAATGACGAATGTCGAAAGCGGATGAGTAGGGCTCAGGTTTCTAAGTTTGGAATGTGTTTTTCTTTCGTCATTCGAGCTTCGTCATTTACCAGCATGTAACCCTTTCCCCTCACGGTGAGCAAGAACGTCGCCTCTCCATCTCGGTGCTTGGCTCGAAGGTTCGCGATGTGCATGTCGATGGTCCGGGTTTCGGTGTGATGCGGCTCGATGCGCCAGACGCGGCGCAGCAGTTCATCACGCGAGATGGCGCGACCACGATGCGTGGCGAGGTACTCGATGAGGCCGACTTCGCGATCCGAAAGTTCGGCTCGCGTGCCATTGGTGTAGCGCAGCTCCATGCGTTCGATATCGGCGATGCCGCCTGGAAACTCGATTTGCTGAACTTGCTTCGGCCTTTCAGGTGAGCGTCTCAAAACGGCCTCCACGCGCGCGAGCAGCTCACGCACACTGAAAGGTTTCACCACATAGTCATCGGCACCGAGCTTCAGACCTTTGACGCGATCCGCCTCTTCACCGCGAGCGGAAAGGATGATCACCGGCGTGCCAGGCCGGTGATCACGCAGAGCGCGTAGGATCTCGAAGCCGCTGTAGTTCGGCAGCACCAGATCCAGCAGCATGAGGTCAAAGGTCGCCTTCTGAGCCTGCTCCATCCCTGCCGAGCCTTCCGCTGCTTCAAGCACCGTGTAGCCGGAGAAGCGCAAAGCGTCCGTCACACCGCGCCGGATGGCGCTGTCGTCTTCAATGACAAGGATGGTGGGCATTGGTGAAGTTTGCAGTTGTTTGCCGTGGTTGGCGGTAGTTTGCAATGGTTTGGAAGGATTGGTCAACCACCGCAAACGCGCGAAGCGCCAACGATGGCCAACCATCGCAAACTGTCATTTGAACTCAATGGCCTTCTTCGCGGCTTGCTCGCGCACGGCTTGGACGATGACTTTGTCGAGCGTGGCCACTTCGCCTTTCTCCTTGGCTTTCTCAGCGACAAATTTCTGGCGCTCATCGTTGAGCTTCTTGATGTCGCTCTGGATCTTGACTCGGTTGGCGGCTTTTTGATCGACGAATGCTTGGCGGGCTTCTGGCTTCAGTACCTTGAGTTCCTTTGGCAGTTCTTCTTCACGCACGGACTCCAGTTTCACACCATCTTTCTTGGTAGCATCCACCAGATCCCAGGTGCTGTTCTTGTAGTTGCTGGACGTCTTGGTCAGGGCGCGCTGAACTTCAGAGCCTGCCGATTTGTATTTCGCGGCGTTGCTATCTTGAGCCGCTTGATTGGAAGCACCGCGGGCACCGTCTTTGCCATAGATGATGTAGGTGTTGTTCAGCTCGATGCTCAAGCGAGTGATCTCCTTGTCCTGCGGCGCTTCGATGTGAACCACGGCCTTGTCCTGGTCGATGGTGAGAAAACGGCCTTCCGCCAAAGCTGCGCCTGTGCGCCAGCCTCCATTCTCGCCTTCGGCGTGATTGCCGCAGTGGATGGTATTCACCACGACACCTTTTTGAATGGCAGATTTGCAGGAGTCGTTCGGATTGATCGGGCCTTGCGTGAAGGGCTCGTTGCCGGCGATGAAGATGGCTTTGTAAGTCTTGCCGTTCTTGTCCCAGGTGAGCTTATCCAATGCCTCGCGAATCACCGCGCCGCAGTATTCGTCACCGCCATTGGTGGTCAGCTTGAAAAGCTGCTCGGAGACTTTATCGAGGTCGCGGGTGAAGGGCAGCACCTGTCGGATGTAGTTGGTTCCAACGCTGAGGTTGGTGTTGCCATATTCATAGAGGGCGACCTGGACGACCGGTGTTTTGTCGCCCTGCTTGGCGTCGTTGAACTCGTTGACGATTTTCCAGAGCTGGCTTTTCGCCTGCTCGATGAGTCCGTCCATGCTGTTGCTGGTGTCCAGCAGGATGGCGATCTGCACCAGCGCTTCATTGTCGCGGATGGCGTTGTCATTGACCGGTTCAGCCGCATGCAGCAGGGCTGCGCTGGCGATGAGACCGAGGGTGGTGTGGCGGAGGAGTTGTGTATAGGCTTTCATAGCACCGCCAGTCTGCAAGGCTGACGGGCGGGCGTCTGTAAAGCGGGTGTAAAATGATGCGGCGCTTTATGCAGCATCGAAGTTGCGCACCTTGGAGAAATCATTTGTCGCATTGTCTGGCTATGCTGTTTAGTCTCGTGACCGAATCGCATGATTTCTGAAATCCAGATCGAGAACTTCAAATCCATTGCCAAACTTTCCCTCAAGCCGGGAAGAGTGACCGTGTTGATTGGCGAAAACGGCAGCGGCAAGTCCAATATCCTCGAAGCCATCGCTTTTGCTGCTGCTGCTTCTGCCGGGAAACTGGACGACGAGTTCCTATACAACCGAGGCATTCGAGTGACAGATGAGGAGTGGATGAGATCTGCATTTGTTCCGGAGAAAAATAAAACAGCCGAGCCTCCTCAGTTATGGATGAATAGTCCGATCACCGTTCGAGTTTTTGGAGATGCGGCAAGGAAGCCTCTGGGAATCAATATACGTCGTGATATCTCTGGAAGAGATCAATGGAGCACTGTTGTCGAAGTGGACGAAGATGACATCCGTCATGCTGAACTGAACCATGAGTACTCGCGCGATGATTTTACAGAAATCCGAAGTTTCTTGGCAGGAGCATCTGGGTCGGAATGTCAGTTGGATGAACTAGCACATTCGATAGCTGCGAAAAGAAGCGCTATGCGTAAACGCATCGAAGCTGCTCCAGAAATTGCAGCGCAGATGACCCTGAAGGACTTCCTCATCTACTCGCCAGAAAATACGGTGCTACGCACATTTAGCAGTGAAGGAGCCATCAAACCACTGGGGCCGAAAGGTGAGGGGTTGCTCAAGCTGCTGCAAACATCCGCAGTCCTTGGCAATGGTAAGTTTACCAACGAGTTGAAGGAAAGTCTGGCTCTGCTCGGCTGGTTTGGCGATGTTTGGCTACCTACAGGATTGGATGAGATGCAGGGCCGTCTGGCTCTTCGTGATCGTTGGCTCTCTGACACGACTCCCAGGTTTGATCAGCGCAGCGCCAACGAAGGTTTTCTTTATCTGCTATTTTACTTCACCCTCTTCCTCAGCCCGCAGACGCCACGCTTCTTCGCCATAGACAACCTCGACAATGCTCTGAACCCAAAGCTCTGCGCCGAACTGATGAGGCAACTCGCAGTTCTGGCTGAGAAATCTGGCAAACAAGTGATCTGTACGACTCACAATCCGGCCATCCTTGATGGACTCAATCTTCAGGATGACATGCAGCGACTCTATGTCGTGCGCCGCAACAGTGAAGGACACACGGTGGTCAATCGTGTCAGTCCGCCGCGTCCGCGGCCTGATGGTGCCACGACACGTCTGTCCGCCGCATTTATGTCTGGGATGCTCGGTGGTTTGCCAGAACACTTTTAATTGCCGCCATGAACGAGTTTGCTGTCGTCTCTGAAGGTGTCACGGATTATGCCGTTCTAAAGAATGTCCTGCTGGGTTGGTTCAAGAATCAGAATGCCGAACCGTTCTTGAAGCCGTATCAGCCTGATCCAAGCGCTGACGGGCAATCGTCATGGCAACAGCATGGAACCTGGGAGAATGTGATCCGGTATCTCAAGGAAAAAAGGCACCGAGATGCGCTGACCTTCGCTGACTACCTCATCATCCAGATGGACTCAGACATGTCGGATCATCCGGCGCTCGGTGTCTCGCAGAT
>JBEBGU010000852.1:0-2357 GCA_040081325.1 Prosthecobacter sp. | reverse complement strand
CGTACGAACTGGCGCTGCACGTCGAACCAGAACTTACTACCACGGCCTTCGCTGGCTTCCACTCGGCGGCGCAGATCCTCGACTAATTCAGGAGCGGTGATGCGGTTGCCGTGGTCTGTGACCATTTTGATGTAATCTAGTTCCGCCTTAAATGCAGTCTCGCTGGTGACCCCCTTGTGCTTGGCACTGGTTTCCGCAGTCACTTTCAGCAAGGGGATGATCTGTTTGGTTTCGCCGATGCTTTTGTAGATCCCTGCGACGCGCTTGAGCAACTGGAGCTGAAGATTGGTGTCTGCAACGATGGCTGCGATGCGCCCCTCGCTGTCGCGGAGGGCGATCTTAAGCGCTTCGGGATTGCGTCCGTGCTCTATCTCGGTGGTGACGCGGTCGAGCAAGTCGGTGAGGAAGTCGGCGGATTGTTTCGCACGCCTAGCCTCTCGTGTGGCACCGAGTTCAGCGGCACGAGCGAGCGCTGCTTGCTCTTCGGCATGTATTCTGGCTAAACGTGCCTCATTTGCCTGATGCAGGGAAATGAAGGTGGCGCTGACCATGGCCAGCACGACGGCACAGGCGGCGGCAGCGGCGACGCGGTGGCGCTTGATCCAGCGGCCCGTGATGTAGGTGAAGCTGGGTGCCCGGGCGTGGATGGGCTCGTCGTTGAGAAAACGCTGGATGTCTTCGGCAAGGTCGAGCGTGGTCTGGTAGCGGCGGGCAGGGTCTTTTTCGAGAGCGTGGAGGGTGATCAGGTCGATGTCAGAGGGCGGAAGGGAGTGAAGTGTACTTGGGGAGGTGTTTCCACGGGATGCCTTGAGCTTGTTTGAGGTAGGCTTCAGCGGTGCTTCCTCGCGGATGCTGCGCTTGAGCTGATCGAGGCTGGTCTGCGAATGAAACGGCGGCGCGCCCGTGAGCAGCTCGTAGAGGATCACGCCGAGCGCGTAGATGTCGCTGCGCGTGTCGATGGCCTGACCGCCTTCGATTTGCTCGGGGGACATGTAGAGCGGGGTGCCGACGATCTGATCAGCCAGGGTGAGCAGGCTCTGCTCCTCCAGTGTGCTGCTACGGATAGCTTTGGCGATGCCGAAGTCGATGATCTTCGGCACGGGCGTACCGTCGATTCTGGTAACGAGGATGTTGGAAGGTTTGAGATCGCGGTGGATGAGGCCTTTTTGATGAGCATGACTCACCGCATGGCAGACTTGATGAAAGAGGCTCAGTCGCTCCCGCAGCGTGGAATGATGCGCCTCACACCACTGTGTGATGGGTTCCCCATTCACCAGCTCCATGGCGAAGTAGGGCCGGCCATCCACGCTGGCACCGGCATCGAGCAGGGCAGCGATGCAGGGGTGATCCATGCTGGCCAGGGATTGCCGCTCTTGATCAAAACGCGTGAGCACTTGCTGCGTGTCCATGCCGCGCTTGATGACCTTCAGCGCCAACTCACGCTGCACTGGCTCCGTCTGCTCAGCCCGCCACACGATGCCAAAACCACCCTCGCCAAGCTGCGCGATCAAACGATACGGCCCAATCCAGTCTCCCGCATCCTCAGAGCCATACACGCCACCCAGCAAGCGTGCGAGTACGCGCTGTTCGTTGCCAATGATTTCGGTGGGGTTGTCCATGAGGGGTATTGGCCATAACTGCGCCGTTTTTAGCGGGGTGTTACGCGGATTCTTCAATCAAACGCACGAAACAGCTCACCGACTTCTCGCTGGATTTCAGCGGGATCATTGGTGTCGAGCGTCACGGCTAGCTCACGCTCAATGTGCTCGCGGTATTGCGCGCGCATCCGGTGCAGAGCGCTGCGCAGAACGCCTGGGGAAAGGTCAGCGCGGGTGGCGAGAGCCTCGATCGTGGTCGCATCATCCTCCTGCATTAGCGGACCCTGCAGCAAAGTGAAGCGCTCTGCCAGACCACGCGCAGTGTATTGCAGACGCAGAGCGGCGAGGCTGCGGTCCAGCACCGCGCGCGCCCACTCACGGGCATAGAGTTTTTCAGCGGAGAGTCCAGGCGCTTGCAGGTCTTTGCTGATTCGGCTCTCAGTACCGCCAATGTCGTGCATTGGCACGTGCTCGGCGCCTTTACCGCGCTTGATGCATAGTTCTTTGCGCTGCTCATTGAGGCAGTAGTGGCGGAAGGACTTGAGCAGCAGATTGCGCAGCTTTCCCTGCTCGGCATCAGCCTTGGCTAAAGTGTCGCGACGCAGCAGAGCGAGGAAAAAACCCTGCACCGCATCTTGAGCATCATGCTCACTCATGCGCTCATAGCGGGCCACGGCATAAAGCGGAGTCCAGTAGGCGCGGCAGAGTGTCTCATGCGCCATGCGGGCATCTTCCTCGGAGCCGTCACGCAGTTTTTGC
>JBEBGU010000108.1:0-8990 GCA_040081325.1 Prosthecobacter sp. | reverse complement strand
GTATAGTTGGCCCCACCGATGACGTTCCCACCAGCAATTGTACGTTTTTCCTGCGCGGTGAGTTGGTTGGCCAAATTGTAGATGTAGGTCCAGTGCCCTGTTTCCAATCCAGGCGGTGCAGTGCCCGCGCCCAGGGCCACCGCCTTGGTGTGGCGGTTGTTGGCATCATCATAGGTGTAAGTCGTCGTGACGGGAGCAAGACCTGCATCCGTGATCGTCTCGGTATCGAGCCGATTCGAGTCATCATAGGTCATGAGGGTAGATCGCTCGCGTGCGGCCTGGTTGCCAGAAGCAAGCCAGATTTCCGTCTGCGTCTTCACGTTGCCGATGGCATCATGAGTCCAAACAAAAGTTGCAAGAGGCACTCCCGCAGACAATTGGGAAGCTGAGCCATAGAGCTTGCGGTGGGTAAGGCGGCCACTCCCGTCATAGCTATTGCGTGCAATGACGCCATTTGGAGATTTCAACTCAAAGGCACGTCCTGCTAGATCATACCCATAGCGGGTTGTGAGATCGTCGGTTGTTGCTGCTGTACCATTGTCGTCCAGAATTTGCTCCGGTCGGTTCAGTGCATCATAAGTGGTGGTGGTGGTTCTAAGTTTGGTGGTGACTCCTGAAGTGGTTTTGACGCCAATCTCAGATGTGGTTCGATTGCCATTCAGATCGTACTGATAAATATTTGATCGGCCAAGCGACCCATCCTGCTCGGTGAGTGTGCGCCCTGGCTTATCGTACGTGTAAGATGTTGTTTGTGAGTAGTAAGTTGCACTCGCTAGCCGCCCTGTGGTGCCATAAACGTTCTGTTGCTCTGCCGTGCTTTGAGACTGTTCCTTTTTCAGAAGAAGACGATGCCTGTTGTCATAGGTGTAGGTGGTCGTCCTTGCCATTGAATCCGTTTCGGTCGCCTTGTCTAAATAGTTGGTAGGAGGCTGAGAAGAGGGCGGAGAAGGAGGTGGAGAAGAAGGTGTAGGTGGAGCATTATAGGTTGAGCTGCGTGTGTCTCCATTGGCAAAGGTCTGTAGGGTAAGGCGGTTGAAAGCATCATACTCGAATCTTGTCGTCTGGTCTTTACCATCAGTCACCGAGGTCCGGTTGCCCACGATGTCATAACCAAACTGCGTGACGATGTCAGATGCATCTGTCGTGGTTAGGAGATGCCCCAGAGCATGATAGCTGTTCGTCGTGGTCTGCCCTAAAGCATTGGTGAGAGTGAGCACATTCCCGCCAGCATCATAAGTGCTCAGAGTGGGCTGATCCAATGCATCAAAACTGGCGATGACGCGCCCTGCTGCGTCATAGAAACTGCGGTTTGTGTAGCCCAGAGGGTCCGTCACTGAAGTCACGCGCCCAACTGCATCATAGGCCGTCTCAATCACTGGATTGATGGGTGTCGTCGTGAGCGAACTAGCATCAACCACGGCAGGTAATATGGTTTTTACGAGCCGATTGCGCTCATTGTAAATCTGCTGTGTCACATTACCGCGTGGATCGGTGATGTGTGATGGATTGCCAGACAGGTCGTAATAGGTGAGGATTTCAGGATTCGGTGATGTCGAGATAGGCTTGGGCTGAATCACGCGCACAGGCAGCCCCGCAGCGTTGTAGTAGGTATTGGTTTCCGCTACGGTTTCATCAATACTCTTCCAGACCTGACCGCTTGGTGTGCTAAAACTCTGGACTCTTTTGTTGTCCGGGTAAGTGACCTTGGTCGGAAGGCCCAGGGCATCATAAGCCGTGTAAGTGATATAAACTCCACCAGTGATTTTAGGTAGAACTGGACTGCCATCTGGAACCTCCGTTTCTCTGACCGTAAGCGTCGGATCCCAGTCGGCAGCAGGCTCACTGACAGAGGTGACCTGTCCGGCTAGATTGTAGGTGGTGTGGACCACGCTGCGATCTGGCCGCGTTACCTTGATGGGCCGATACAAGTCGTCATACTTGAACTCGGTGCGATTACCGCGCGGATCATAGACCCTGAGGGGCTTGAACCCACTCACATCAAAGACGCTGCCACCCACAAAATCAGGAGTGTTGGGTTCGCTGTCTATGTAGCGGGTAATCTGCTTTGCGGATGGCCTACTGTCGGTCGCGTTTACCGTCGTCTGAATCAAACGTCCGAGCTCATCATATTCAAAGAGAGTGACGATGCCGCGTGCGTCTGTCTGGGTGACTGGTAGATTGAAGCGGTTGTAAGTCGTTTCAGTTACCATGTCACCATCATAGGGGGACTCCGTGTCATGGAGAGCTGTCGCGATCACCGCCGTGGTGTAGCGAGCGTCAGGCTGGCCGTTGCGATTCAGGTCAAAGGTGGTTTTCGTGCGCCGATTCAGGGCATCATATTCGTGGAAAGTCCGATTCCCCATTTCATCCGTCTCCTGGACGAGATTGCCATGAGCGTCATACTTCAGGGATTTAGTGGTCTCATCAGGGTGAATGACTTTGGTCAATCGGTGGCGGCCATCATATTCAAATTTGGTGACATGGCCGCGCGGGTCACGCACCATGGTCTTGTTTCCATTGAAATCATGCCATGTCGTCGTGGTGGCATCGCGGCCATCCATGACCACCGTTTCAGAAATCGTGCGCCACCAAGCAGGGGTAGAGTCTTTGGGAGCAGTTGCACGAGTCGTGGTAATAATCGGAACTTGTGTGAGGGACGGGGCAGTGCCAGTGCGCAATCCCGGCGTATCCAAAGTCTGGCTCTTGATAAAGCCCGTCATGATGGGTTCATTGCTGCCATTCACGGTGGCATCATCATAGACAAAGACCTTCTTACTCCCACCAGTAACGGCCGTGTTGCTGCTTGTAACGGTTTCAGACTCACGCCTACCTTTGGCGTCAAACGCATATTCAGTGGTGACATTAACTGTAGCACTGCGGGGAACCGTGATGCTAGCGAGCTGCCGGGTAGCAGCGTGATAGGTCATGATTTTGGTGACACCATTCGAGTCGGTTTCAGTGGTCGGGTCATCGAAGGGATAGATCGCCGCGCCAGCTACAGAAGTTCCTACCGAGTCAGTATAGGCAAACTGAGTGGATTTGTTGTCGCGATTGATCACCTTGGTGAGCAGCATGCTGGACGCGGAAGGCAAGGCAGCAGGTGCAGGAGTCGTTGTGGTCGAAGGAATGGCCGTCAGTCCATCATACAAGTAGGTTTCCACGCCACCATCTGGAGCCGTGATCGTCATGGCTTTGTATCCGACCGTGTAGCTATTCAGCTCGGTGGAAAGACCCACTCGCGCCAATTGAGACGGATTCGTAAATCGATAAACGTAATGCGGATCTGTGTCTGGAGGAGGTGATGCAAGCGGACTCGTCGGTGCGCTAAACGAGACCAACACACCTGAGGCATTATTCTTGTAGGCAGAAGAGTAACTGAGTCGCGGAGTATCAGCAGGAGCAGGAATGCCTTGTGCATTCATCACTTGAACTTTCACATGCACTTTCCCGATGATGGGTGAGTTCGCCGAAGTCAGATACATCGGCACACTGCGATTCGGCCCCTTGGGAGTAAAAATAGAACGATTTTTCTGATGAGTGAACCTATACTCTGCACCGCGTTCATCCCTTATGGACTCAATCTCAAGATTTGAGTAGGTGACAGGCAGTATGGGGTTAATCCCAGGTCTATCATCATCGTCCGGCACTAATTCTTGAAAGTGGTCGTAGCCGTAATTGACGACTTCAGGACTTAGCGATCCAGCGGTATTGGCGTATTTAGTAACTGAAGCTAGAGCTTTGAGTTCATCGGCCTCGTACTGGTAACTGATGAGATCACCGCCAGGACCCCGAATTTCAGAAACCCGGCCTGCGCTCTGTCGAATTAGAATTTGATGCCCAGGGCGGTTCGGGTCATGGATCTTGGAAGGGATGAGAGAACCTTCAAGATCCGTTTCCGTTGGATAAAGATAATCTAGCTGATTCCCCAAACGATCCGTGACCGTCGTGAGTCTGGCATACAATTGGTAATTGTAGCTGCCCTTATGAGAGATTCGGTCCTGCTGATAGATTTGGGATAAATTGGCTGGAGCCACAAACTGATAAGTGCAAGTTGTGCCGAATTTCTTAGCCAAAGTGATGCCTGAAAAGCTAGGCAATTTAACGCCAAGATCGACGTTAGGAACCCAGGCTGACATCGTGGCAGTAAAGTTGTTCAAGTAGCCTTTCATATCACGAGCTTCCTGCCCGTCATGCCGCCAGGAGCCATTGAACAGAATGTAACGCTGAGATGCACCCATCTCATCGACCACTTCCGCAGCAATTTTACCGTCTGTAATATCAAACCGCACATAGCTGGTCAGATTGCTGCTCCAACCGGGTCCGAAGGGCTGATTAGGGCGCTCAGAAGGGAGCAAGCCGTAACGGTCATTCCACATGTCTGGTGTCACGTCTCGCCTAACCATCAGCGGCAGCAGTGTGCTTTCATCTGTGACATAGACATCACTGACTGAATGATGGAGTTGAGCATTGAAAGCATCAATGTAAGTCTCCTCTTCGTCCTCACCATTCTCATTCTGAACCTGGGGTTTTGAATCAGAAATAGGCACCCCGTTTAAACCCACTTTTCGATAACGGGGACCAGCAGCATCATTGACGGAGATTTTGGCGTCCTCGCCATCTTCGCCGCTTCCTTGTGGAAATACTTGAACCTCCTCATTCCCAATAGCATAAGCAGTTATAGAGCAAAACGGCTCATAAACTAGATTTCCAGACGAACCACTGTATTTTGTCATTACGTCCGATCCACCAGGAATATCCAGATATAGCTTATATGTATCAAACCCAAAAGGAGTCCCAGATTCAAAGAACGATTTTCTTGTGTTATTAACGGTTTCGCTGGCTTCAACGTTACTGTGGCTATTGCGGCGAATTCGATATTGAATTTCAATATCTGAAGGCAAATTGCGCGCAGCACTACAATAGCCGCCAGATACTACGCTCATGTCTAGTACCCACATGTACGAACCTGAAGGAAATCCAACGTCATTAAGATGTTCTGCACTCTTAAAAGCAGGTGACCCATGCTGGCAATTACAACTCTGACCGAGTCCTGTTGGATCTGGGGTAGTAAACGAAAGAGAGCATTGCGGCACGCTCTTAGCAGTTCGTTTAATTCGAGGAGTTTTGAACCACCCCGTTGCGCTTAACTGTACATTAATTACATTCCGCTCGATAACATTTGCTTCAAGAAACACTACATCATCAGGTGGCTCCTCGAAGTCAGGGGGCACGTTCCCGATTTCAAAAATTTTGTGTTCACCAGATAGATTAGCGCCTCCAAGCGTACTGATGCTCGGAGGTGTCCATGTTGGCGCAGTTATGTTTACAAAAGGGTCAGTCGTGGAAACCGTTCCGGTTGAGGCTAGGCCCTGCTGGCGATCAGCTATTAAAGGATTACGCCATGTTTGGTATTCTCTGATGTTGGTGTGGCTGTCACCGTCGGGGTTCTGGCTAAAATCAGCCGAATTACGCAGACTGAGGTGCAGACGGTAGCGGTGCTCCCAAAGATCGGGCATACCATCAGCATCTGCATCTGTGGGTAAACCGCGCACCGCCGCTCCGGCTGATGGGAACTTTTGCTGAAACTGCTGTAAATCAGGCAATGCCAAAAATGTAGTGGCATTTACGGGGCTTAATCCAGCCGCGACTTCTTCATAATTGAATAGGTTGTCATTGTCTGAATCTTCAACCGCATCCGCAAAGCGATGCTTGTCTAAAACGCCTGGATAAAACGCTGCGTAATAGTCCTCCATAGCATCGGTGATGCCATCATCATCAGCATCATAAATGGTACTCCCAGTAAGAAGAGTCACCCCAAGATTATACCTGTCCAGGTTGGTGTCCATGCCACCGCTGATGATTCCATCGGCATCATTTCCATCGTGTGGATTGAGGCCGAACCAATTTTCAACTACATCTGGAATACCGTCACCATCCGAGTCATGGACCAGTCCCGGAGTGATGGCCTGTACATCAAAAAAATCAGTCAGCACCTGACCAGCATCAGCATTAGTGCGGCTCAGGAGAGGATTCCGATTGTAAACGGACACTTCTTCAAAGTCGGTCAGACCGTCGCCATCCGTATCGACAAAGTAGCGATTGGTGCCGCGCTGTATTTCATCGGTGTCTGTCAGGCCGTCCTGATCTGTATCCAGTCCATTGAGTGGGTCGTTGGTGTAATCAGGCACTTGCAGGCACTCGAACTGGTCGGGGATGTTGTCGCTGTCAGCGTCAGCCCAGACGCCAGCATACTGATGGTTCAGATACCAGATGTGCGGTGGCTCCGTGGTAGGAAATTCATCGGCTGGATCAGGCACATTGTCACCATCACTGTCCACATACGGCAGCAGGTATTCACTCCCATTGTAAACGTAAGTACCTCCGTTGGGAAAGAGATCGAAATCATTGGGGATGCCGTCACTGTCAGAATCATTGTCTGTGAGGTATCCTGGGTAGGAAGTGCCATTCCAGGTGTAGCTTCCTGCGACATCTGGGAAGAGGTCCGCCACATTCGGTGTACCGTCACCGTCATTATCTACAAAACTCCCAGCATACTCAATACCAGCCCACACGAAGCTGCCATTGGGGAATAGGTCCGCAAAATCAGGAATGCCGTCATCATCTGCATCAACCATGCTCCCGGCATACTCCGTGCCAGCCCACCAGTAGCTGCCATTGGGAAAAGTATCTGCGAAATCAGGTGTGCCGTCTGTGTCGGTATCAACAAAGACCCCTGCATATTCAATGCCTTGCCACAAGAAACTGCCATTGGGAAAGTTGTCCGCGACATCGGGAGTGCCATCTAGGTCTGTATCGACAAAGGTCCCGGCATACTCGATGCCAGCCCAGGTAAAGCTGCCAAAGGGGAATGAGTCAGCGACATTTGGCGTGCCATCACCATCTGAATCGAGGAAGTTACCAGCATACTCAATACCGGCCCAGATGAAGCTGCCATACGGGAAAGTATCGGCGACATCAGGCGTGCCATCACTGTCCGTATCGAGGAAGCTTCCAAGATACTCAATGCCATTCCACCAGAAGCTGCCGTTGGGTGAGCTATCAGCGACATCTGGCGTGCCATCTCCATCTGTATCGAGGAAGCTCCCAGCATACTCAACACTGGCCCAGAAGAAGCTGCCGTTGGGGAAATTGTCCGCGACATCGGGCGTGCCATCTCCGTCTGTATCGAGGAAGCTCCCACCGTACTCAATGCCACTCCACAAAAAGCTGCCATTCGGGAAAGCGTCTGCTGAATTGGGGATGCCGTCACCATCAGTGTCGATCCATGAACCTGCGTACTCATTGCCTTGCCAAATGTAGCTGCCATTAGGATATGGATCGGCAGGATCAGGGATGCTATCACCATCCGCATCTGACCAAAATCCTGGATACCAAACGCCATTGTACTCATAGTTGACGCCACCAGGAGGAGGTGGGTCACCGTTGTAAAAATCATTCATGTAGGCGTCCTGCCAGTTCAGGAGGCCGTCACCATCCATATCGAAGCCAAGGGGGTCACTGTCCCAGGGGTTGTTGGTGCCGTCACCGTCGGCATCGTAAAAGCTGTAAAAGGTCTGGTTGTTGGCGATCAGCGTGTTGTAATTGACCTGCGGCGTGATGCTTTGAAGCTGCTGGTAAAATTGATCGTAATCGCTGATACCGCTCGCGTTCGTGCTCCAAAGCCAGGGATCGGTGTGCAGGCCGCCAAAGAAGGCTGGAGTGATGTCTCTCTCATCTCTGTCTGTTAGGCCGTCAAAATCAGAGTCGATGCGGTATGGATCTGAGCCAAACAGGGCCTCTTCTGCATTGGTCATTTGGTCGGCATCACTGTCCGCCTCCCACCAGGAATCACCCACAGCCGGATCGTCCACCCACTCCTTTACGCCATCGCCATTGCTGTCCGTCCAATACGAATTCACCGTCAGCGGCTGCAGCAACACGCAGATCATGGCAAAGAGCTGCACGGCAGAAGCCCAGCGGCTGCGGAAGCGGGGGAGAATTTGGGTGTAGTCGCTCATAAGTGGGTTATTAGGCGGGCAGAATTGAGGGGGCGCTTTGGCAAGCTAAAATGAATGGACTGGCAGGCGAGTTTGGGCTCAGGCTCTGCTCGGCAGGCGTGTTTACCGGAATTTAGTTTCTTCGTTACAAGCTTTCGGCATTTATTTTCTGCCGGAGTGAAATTGTGACGGAAAAAGTGCTTTTTGTGGGCACTGAGCTGGTTGGTTTGATCGGCTCAAACACAAATTGAAGTGGGATTCATCCTGCTTCTCTGGACTCCATAGAGGCGGACTGAAGTCCACCTCACATTTGAAGGTAGTCGGCACCGGCTGGAAATGAGTCGAGATCCTGACGTGGTGGGTTGCGATTCAGACGTGGTGAAAGCCTTTCTCTACGTCATGGATCGCGTTCTCTATGTAGTGGGTCGCGTTCGGGACGTGGTGGAAGCCTTTCTCTACGTCATGGGTCGCGTTCTCTATGTAGTGGATCGCGTTCGGGACGTGGTGGAAGCCTTTCTCTACGTCATGGGTCGCGTTCTCTACGTCATGGGTCGCGTTCGGGACGTAATGGAAGCCTTTCTCTACGTAGAGATTGGCGATTCTGACGTGGGGAGGTCCGATTCTGACGTGATGGGTCGCGATTCTGACGTGGGGTGGTCCAATTCTGACGTGACGGGTCGCGATTCTGACGTGGGGTGGTCCAATCTTGACGTGACGGGTCGCGTTCTTTTGAGCTAAAAGGCGGCTGATTTCAGGCTGCTCAGGCTTCCTCTCTGGCTTTTCTGGCGCTCTGGCTGGCCGGATTGAGATGATTTGATCTGTGTCCGGCGTCTCTTTTTTTAGACTCGCTTTCTTCGGCTTGGGGCTGTCGTTTTTTGATCCTGTTTCCTCGAATGAAAAGTGCTGGAAGCCTTATTTGATAAGGCTTGGCCACATTGTCAGTGGATCACACAATGCCTTATTCGGGTAGCTCTTAATGCATTGGCTTTGTAA
>JBEBGU010000107.1:0-9006 GCA_040081325.1 Prosthecobacter sp. | reverse complement strand
CACATGCCCACCTACACCACGAACTACGGCCGCACGCCCTGCGCGGTCATCCGTGAGGGCGATTGGAAGCTCATCCACTGGTTTGGCGACTACCTCGATACCACCGGCTTCACGCCCGATGACAAGCCCTACGGCAAACTCGTCGTCGGTCCGCGCACCGAGGTCTTCAACCTCCGCGAAGATCCCTACGAAACGCGCAATGTCGCCACCGACCGCCCGAAGAAAACCACGCACCTCACCAACGCCCTCAACGCCTGGCTCAAACGCACGGGTGCTAAGCTGCCGACGCCGAATCCCGACTTCAATGAGAAGCGGTGGTGGAAGTAGTGCGGAAGTGTTTTGCGTTGCGAAATATCCTGTGTCGCAACAGCCTCCAGAGAAGCCATGAATGACGAACCTTTGCCCCAATCTGAAATCATCCTCTACCAGACCGAGGATGGCCGGACACGCATCCAGTGCCGATTGGAGAATGAGACGCTCTGGCTGACCCAGGCACAGATCGCCGAGCTGTTTCAGGTCACGCCACAGAATGTAACACTGCATCTGAAAGCCATCTTTGCTGAGGGTGAGCTTTCGGAGTCCGCAACTTGTAAGGATTACTTACAAGTTCGATTCGAGGGCAGTCGCGAGGTCACGCGAGCGCTCAGGCACTACCGTCTGGAGGCCATTCTGGCCGTTGGTTACCGGGTGCGCAGTCATCGCGGCACGCAGTTTCGTCAGTGGGCCACGGCCCGGTTGAGTGAGTATCTCGTGAAGGGGTTCACCATGGATGACGAGCGGCTCAAGAATCCTCCTGGCAAAGGCCAGAAGGATTACTTCGATGAGCTGCTGGAGCGCATCCGTGACATTCGTTCCTCGGAGCGACGCTTCTACCAGAAGGTGCTCGATATTTATGCCACGAGTGTGGACTACACGCCAGATGCGGAGCAGTCGCACCGCTTCTTTGCCACCGTGCAGAACAAGATGCATTGGGCCACCCATGGCCATACCGCCGCCGAAGTCATCGCTGAGCGAGCTGATGCGTCTAAACCTTTCATGGGCCTGCTATCCACGCGGCCAGGTGGGATCGTGCGGAAGGACGACATTATCATCGCGAAGAACTACCTTACCGAGGATGAACTCCAGGTGCTTAACCGCATCGTGAACCTCTACATCGAATATGCCGAACTCCAGGCGCTGGAGCGTAAGGCGATGACGATGCAGGACTGGATCATCAAGCTGGATGAGTTCCTCAAAATCTCGGGCCGTCAGTTGCTCGACCACGCCGGAAAGATCTCTGCGGAGTCCGCCAAAGCGAAAGCCGAGCTGGAATATGGCCGGTATCGGACGCTGCTAGATACACAACCACAGCGAGTGGACGCGGAGTTTGAAAAGGCGGCGAAGGAATTGAAGAAACTGCCAAGGCCCAGGAAGCCCAAAAATTGAGCGATGGGGAGTTCTACTAACGATGCAATCACAAGAAGATCGTCGGAAGTCGAGGCTCGCTTGAGGCAACCCAGCACCCCCATGAAAATCCTCGCCATCTTCATCGCCATTACGCTGTCAGCCACCGCGCAGGACAAAACAGTCACTGTTGAGCAAGACAACAGTGTGTGGTGGTTTCGCTCGCCCACAGGTGCAAACTTTCTTTCCATCGGGGCGAATCATGTGGAGCCGCTTTATTGGCAGAGTCCGCGGAATGCGGAGTTTGTGCGCGAGACGTATGGCGGGGAGATTTTTGCCAAAGACGGCTCTTTTGACGATGAGTCGGCGGCGGTGAAAAAGTGGTCGGCGCATGTGGCGGCGAACTTCAAGGACTGGGGCTTCAACACGCTCGGGTTTCACAATCCGCTGTCGCATAGCCTGCAGCAAGCCATCGGCGGTTATTATGTGTGCCAGTTGGCGATTCCAGTGTCGTGGGGCTGGAACATGAAGCGGTCGGAACTCGTCGCCAGCTTCGCGAAACGTCCCATGGACGTGTTTGATGCGGCATTTCAGACGCAGCTCGATGAGGTGGCGGAGCGAATCGTGAAGCCGCGGGCACAGGACCCGCGATTGCTCGGCTACGCCTACACCGACGGCCCGCCGTGGACGGTGGAGGATGATGCGAGCAGCGCGGCCTTTGCCAAGCTCACGCCTGCGCAGCGGCAGGTGCATCCGTGGGTTCATGCGCTGATGTCGCTGCCTGCCACAGCGGCGGGAAAGCAGGCGTGGATCGAGTTTTTGAAGAAGAGACATGCCGACGCGGCCAAGGCGTCGGCGGTTTATGCGGTGAAGGCGACGACGTGGGAGGAACTCGCGGCTTGCACGCAGTGGCGTGAGTTGGGCGATGCCAAGGCGGCCGGCGCGGACAGTCGCGCGTTCCTTTCCATCCTCATGCGTCGCTGGTATGAGGCGCGGCATCGCAGCATCCGCCAGCACGACGCCGCGCATCTCATCCTCGGCGACAAGCTGAACATGAATCGCGACCGCAAGTTCCCCGTGCAGCTCGCGAACAGTCTGAAGGCCATGCGAGGCTTCGTGGATGTGATCAGCGTGCAATACTACGGCCCCGCCGATGAGCAGGTGGCCACGCTCGCCACCGTGCATCGCGAGAGCGGCCTGCCCATCATCAATGGCGACACCACCTGCAAGCCCTTCTGGCCCGACAACTCCCTGCGCGGCGAGAACCCGGCGTTTTATCAATCGCTCGGCCAAACCTACGACGAGACGCTGACAAAGCTCTTCGCTCAGCCCTGGTTCATCGGCTGGCATCACTGCGGCTACATGCGCGGCCTGCGGAAGCCCTACATCGACGCCGTGAAGAAGGGCGACGCCAAGGAAGTCGCCAGCTACGAGCAACGAGGCGTGCTCTACCGCGAAGGCTTCATCGATGATCACGAGCGCCCCATCGAGCCGATCCTCACGCCGCTGAAGGCCGCCATCGCGAAATGCGAGGGGCTACATCGGAGCAGCGCAAAAACCAAGCCGTAAGCTATGATGACACGCCTTCTTTGTATCCTCCTCGCCCTTGGATCTCCGCTCTTCGCAGCGCAGCAATACCGGACATTGAGCTGCCAAGCTGAGCTTCCATTCCTCGCTCCATGAGTGTTGTAGATCTCTTCACACCAGCGCTTCCGCATGAACGTTTTCATCCGGCCTTCGCGACCTTGTTGGCAGACGCAAAAGAGAACGATAAGAATGTCTTAGCCGATTGGGCTGAGGGATTCATCGATCGTGACAACAAGTTCGTGAAGGAGTTCCAGACTACCTTCGATTCTTCTTTCTGGGAGCTTTACCTCCATGCGGCATTCAAGGAACTCGGGATGAAATGCGACTTCCAGTGGGACCGCCCAGACTTTTGCATCTCTTCGCCAATACCATTCATCGTTGAGGCTACTGTTGCCCTGCATGCCCAAGGAACTGCTTCAGTGGCTGAAACTGATCCCCTCGAAATGCCGAAAGACTTTAACGAATTTAACCGGCAGGCAATTATTCGTCTCTCGAATAGCATCGATACCAAACACAAAAGATATTGTGGTGCCTACAGCACTCTATCACATGTATCCGGCAAGCCATTTGTCCTCGCGATTTCGGCTTTTGATCGACCGCATTTTTATCTTCAAGCCCAAAGGGCCATAGAGGCAGTGCTTTACCGCGCCTATGTTGATGAAGATACATATCTCAAGAAACATCCAACGCGAGACGTGCCGCTAAAGCCTGAGGATTTGCCATTCGTGGCGAAGGATTCTGGCGAAAAGCTGCCCCTGGGATTGTTCTGCGACGCCTCAATGGCTGGCATCAGTGCAGTCATTCATAGCACAGCAGCTACTTGGTCAAAAGTTCTCGCTATGGGCAGCGATCCTGATGTGATGATTGAAGCGATCTATGAGGATCGAGTGCAGGGTGGACAGAATGTGTATATAGGCCCCAATGAACGCTACACGGAAAGCATTCTTGATGGTTTGCGAGTCTATCACAACCCGCATGCTATTAATCCGCTCGATCCGTCTCTGTTTGACCGACCGGAGATATTTCAGGCGACATCCACAGGGCCTGTAAAGTTGGAGATGCTAAGCAGAGGTCGTCACATCCTCGTCAATAGAAAAGCAACTAGATTCCCTGTTGGGACAATGAAGATGGTCTTGGATGAAATGCCTCCAGATAAAGGCTTTTGGCATCATGTTTAAAACCGAATCACCTAATGGACGAACTCTCTTCTACTCAATGTGAACTGATCTTATGCCTCGTCTTCTCTTCATCCTCTTTGCACTCTGCTCCTCGCTCAATGCCGCGCAGCCAAACGTCCTCTTCATCATCGTCGATGACCTCACGACGACGTTGGGCTGCTATGGCAATGCACACGTCCGCACGCCGGGGATGGATGCGCTGGCGGCGCGTGGGGTGCGGTTTGATCGGGCTTACACGCAGTTCGCGCTTTGCAATCCTTCGCGCTGCTCGTTTCTCACGGGCTGCTATCCGGAGAAGACGGGCGTGATGGACCTCAGCACGAGTTTGCGGAAGGCGCTGCCGGATGAGGTGACGCTGCCGCAGCACTTCAAAGACCACGGCTATGCCACGGGACGCGTCGGTAAGGTCTTCCATGTGCCTGATCCGAAGACGAAGCTCAATGTCGAGCTCGGCTCCGCGCTGCACAAGGACAACGAAATCCTCATCGAGGCCAAAAAGGCGAGCGATCCCGATGACAAACCGCGCTCGAAGGCCAAGGGCGATGGCTACAACCGCACTTACGCGGCCTCAGCGCGGCCAGCGGCAGATTTCACCGATTACGCGATCGCGGACGACGCCATCGCCACGCTGGAGCAGTTCAAGGCGATGCCGTTTTTCCTCGCCGTGGGCTTCATCCGACCTCACACGCCGTTTGTGGCTCCGAAGTCGTTCTTTGAGGCCATCGACGCCGCCCAGCTCACGCTGCCGCCTTTTTATCGCGAAGGCGGCGAAGACCTTTCGCCATTGCCGAAAGCCTCGCTGCGGCCCAACAACAACGTTTTCCGCTACGCGGCTCCCACTCGCGATGAAGCCCGCGATGCGTTGCAGGCTTATCTGGCCTCCACGAGCTTCGTGGACTCGCAAATCGCCCGCGTGCTCGAAAAGCTCCGCGAGCTGCATCTCGACGAAAACACCATCATCGTGCTCACCGGCGATCACGGTTATCAACTCGGCGAACACGGTCTGTGGGCCAAGCAGACGCTCTTTGAAGGCGCAAATCATGTGCCCCTCATCATCGCCGCGCCCGGAGTGAAGCCCGGCACCCGCAGCGGCTTAGCCGAGCAGGTGGACATTTATCCCACGCTTTGCGATCTCGCCGGATTGCCCAAACCGAAGCACCTCCAAGGCCGCAGCCTCAAACCCATGCTCGACGATCCCGCTACGAAGGGAAAGCAGGTCGCCATCAGCACCATGATCGCCCCGCACACCAAACAGCGCGGCCACAGCCTGCGCACGGATGCCTTCCGCTACATCGCCTGGGAGGGGGGCGAAGAACTGCTCTACGACCTCCGCACGGATGCGGAAGAGCTCCACAACCTCTCGAAGCAACCCGCACAAGCCGAACGCATGGAACGGATGCGCCAGCGCCTGGCGGCGCATTTGAAGGCCACCCTGAAGCCTTTGCAGTTTTAGAGTAGAGAATAAGCGGCCAGAAAGAATCATCTCCCATGGATCTCTTCCAGCCTGATCCCAGCACCAATCTGCTCCCTTGTGATGGCACCGTGAACTATCACGGGCGGATCTTTTCATTGGCGGATGCGGACCAGTACCAGACTACTCTGATGAATAAAGTGCCGTGGCAGCATGATGAAGTCGTCATCTTTGGAAAGCACATCATCACGGCGCGGAAGATGGCTTGGTATGGCAACTCCCGCTTATCCTATACATACTCAGGCATCACTCGACAGGCATTGCCATGGAACGAAACTCTGATGCGCTTGAAAGCTATCGTTGAGCAGCATTGCGGCACTACGTTTAACTCATGCCTGCTCAATCTCTACGAGCACGGTGACCAAGGCATGGCCTGGCATAGCGACGACGAAAAATCACTGGCTCAGCATGCCGCCATCGCGTCCCTAAGCTTCGGCGCAGAGCGACGATTCTGCTTCAAGCATAAGCGCACCTCGCAGACAGCCGAGATCGTGTTGGAGCATGGTTCATTACTCGTGATGAAAGGTGCCACTCAAACGCATTGGCTGCACAGCATCCCCAAAGCCAAGAGGATCACTGAATCGAGGATCAACCTCACTTTTCGCACCATCGTGGGGCAGAGCCGTGACACTTGATCGCGCCTTGAATAGCCCTGCAAGTCAGTGCGTGCTTTGACGTTTCCTCACCCCATGAAATTTCTCCTTTCAGCACTCTTATTCACGCTCTGCGGCTCACTGCTCGCCGCATCACAACCAAACATCGTCATCATGCTCGTCGATGATATGGGCGTGATGGACACCTCGGTGCCGTTTTTGACTGATGCAGCCGGCAAACCGAAACGCTATCCGCTCAACGACTACTACCGCACGCCGAACATGGAGCGGCTGGCGGCACGCGGCATTCGCTTCAACAACTTCTGCGCCATGAGCGTGTGCTCGCCGACGCGCATCAGCATCATGACAGGTCAGAATGCCGCCCGTCATCGCACCACAAACTGGATCAATCCCGACAACGACAACGTCGGCCCACAAGGGCCTGCGGAGTGGAATTGGAAAGGGCTCAAAAAAGGTGACGTCACGCTCCCGAGCCTCATGCAGTCAAATGGCTACCGCACCATTCACGTCGGCAAGGGCCACTTCGCGCCTCGTGAGTTTGAAGCTGCCAATCCACAGACCATTGGCTTCGACATCAATGTTGCCGGAGCCTCTATTGGCGCTCCGGGAAGCTACTACGGCACGAAAAACTTCGGCGGCATCACTGACAATCCAAAGGCCAAGAAAAAGCCCGGCGCTGCGGTTCCTGGATTGGAAAAGTATCACGGCCAAGACATATTCCTCTCCGAAGCACTGACCCTCGAAGCCAAGTCACACCTCAGTGCGGCCGTGAAAGAGAAGAAGCCCTTCTTCCTGTACTTCGCGCAATACGCCGTGCATGGCCCGCATCAGTCAGACCCGCGATTCGCCGCGAACTACACGAACAGTGGCAAGCCACAGCAGGCGCAGAACTTTGCCACACTTGTCGAAGGCATGGACAAGTCTCTCGGTGATGTCCTTGATCACCTCGACGCCCTCGGAGTCGCGGACAACACACTCGTCCTCTTCCTCGGCGACAACGGCAGCGACGCGCCACTCGGCAACGAACATGCTGTGGCCTGTGCCGCCCCACTGCGTGGCAAAAAAGGCTCGCACTATGAAGGCGGTATGCGCGTGCCCTTCATCGCCGCATGGGCCAAACCTAACAACGAGAACGCACATCAGAAACGCCTACCGATTGCCGCTGGAGCCATTCAGAGCCAGCAAGCCGCCGTGTATGACATGTTCCCAACCCTGCTCGGCATTACGGGTATCGACTCTCCAGCGCAACACATCGTCGAAGGTAAAAAACTAGACACGTTACTCACCGCCAAGCCCGACAGCAGCCGCAGCGAGACTTTCCTCATGCACTACCCGCATTCACCGCATCGCACCAACTACTTCACGACCTTCCGCGATGGCGAATGGAAAGTCATTTACCACTACTTCCCCACCGAGGTCAGCGGCGGCAGCCACTACCAGCTTTTCAACCTTAAAGCCGACCCCTTCGAGCAAACGGACCTCGCCACCACAAAACCAGATGAATTGAAAAAGCTCATGCAGGGCCTCATCACCGGACTCGAAGCGCAACACGCCGTCTATCCCGTTGAAAAAGACACGCAGACCCCCATGAAGCCTAAAATGCCATGATGCGCCTGCTTGTCCTCCTCACGCTCTGCCCGACACTCTTTGCCGCGCAGCCGAATTTCCTGCTCATCTTTGCTGATGATCATGGCTATGGCGATGTCTCCGCCTACCACGCATCCGATGTGCGAACGCCAAATATCGACCGCATTGGTAGCGAGGGCATGCTGTTCACTGCCATGCGGGCGAACTGCACGGTGTGCTCACCTTCACGCGCAGCTTTGCTCACGGGGCGCTATGCGGATCGTGTTGGCGTGCCAGGCGTGGTCCGCACGAAGCCGGAGGACTCCTGGGGCTACTTCAAACCGGGCGTGCCGACGATTGCGAATGAACTCAAAAAAGCGGGCTATCACACCGGCATCATCGGCAAGTGGCACCTCGGGCTGGAATCGCCCAACACACCGAATGAGCGCGGCTTTGACCACTTTCACGGCTTCCTCGGCGACATGATGGACAGCTACACGACGCATCTGCGCCACGGGAACAACTACATGCGGCTCAATGCCGAAGTCATCGATCCGAAGGGCCATGCGACGGATCTTTTTACCGACTGGGCAGGCGATTTCCTGCGTGAGCGGGCAAAGTCGAAGGACAAGCCGTTCTTCCTCTACCTCGCCTACAACGCGCCGCATTTTCCCATCGAGCCACCCGCCGAATGGCTCGCGAAGGTCAAAGCACGCGCACCGCAACTTGATGAGGAACGTGCGATGAACGTGGCCTTCGTCGAGCATCTCGATGATCGAATCGGAAAGGTGCTCGCGGTGCTCAAGGAGGCAGGTTTAGAAGAAAACACCTTGGTCGTCTTCAGCGCAGACAATGGCGGCTCGCTGCCCCACGGCCAGAACAACGATCCGTGGCATGGCGGCAAACAGGATCACTACGACGGCGGCCTGCGCGTGCCCTTCATGATGCGCTGGCCCGCACAGATCAAAGCGGGATCACACAGCGACTATGCTGGACTGAACTTCGATCTTTTCCCCACCTTCCTCGAACTCGCCGGAGCCAAGCCATCGTCCGAACTAGATGCCGTGAGCCTCGTGCCCATCCTCAAAGGCGGCACGATTACCACAACGCGTGATCTCTACTTCGTCCGACGTGAAGGTGGCAAAACCTACGGCGGCAAGAACTACGAAGCCCTCATCCGCAGCGACTGGAAGCTCATGCAAAACAA
>JBEBGU010000106.1:0-9009 GCA_040081325.1 Prosthecobacter sp. | reverse complement strand
ATTTGTACACATCGCCACCCACGTTTGACTTGTCGCGATCAGAATCAAAGCGCGTCTGCAAAGGCGCAAACTCGAACTTGCGGCGTGACCCCTTGAGCACGGCAGGCACTCCGATGGTTTCTGTGGTGGCGATCTTGCAGGTCTGCTCACCACGGCGGTATTTATCTCCGGTATCCATCGTGATCAGCAGGCAGGTGATGGATGCCGCAGCCATCGGCTGAGTTTGCGCACTTTCGATGACTACGGCTGGGGAGATCGTCATCGTCTTCATGTAGCTGGAGCCTGGGACGGCCTTACTCCGTGTGCCCACACTCGCCTGCACACGCAATCCAGGATACTTTTTAGCCGTGGCCAGCAGCTCCTCTTTGGACTCCACCTTAGCTGCCTGCGGCGTTTGAGCGAAGAGGCTGGCGCTGGTAAAAATGAAGAGGGCGGCGAGTGATTTATGCATGGCACAATATGACCATAAAAACACCTACCCGGTCAAGACTGGGTTGCACGACAAAGGGTAACTCAAAGATCTGATAGGAGCTTCGATCGCCTTTCGGCGCAGGTTGCTGTGCGGTCTGAAATTACTTTGCCGCTTCTGCATTCCAGACTTTGATGTCGTCAAAGTAGCCGCTTTGGCCAGCCACACCGAGTTCGATCTTGGATTTGGTGGCGTGGCCGATACCGGGGGATTTGAAATAGGCGACGGCTTTACCATCGATGGTCACACGCATCGCATCGCCGACCGTTTCTACGACGAGGTTGTAGATCGTGCCCTTTACAAGAGCGACTGGAAAAGTGGCAGAGTGGGCAGCTATCAGCTTGTTGGCTTCGGCCTTCTTGGCGGGATCATTCTTCATCGCCTTGAGCACCTCGTTCTGGCTGCCTTCACGTTCGTCCATGATGGTGATTTTATCGAGACTGACGCGCGCACGGCTTAGGTGGCCGTAGTGGGAGCCGGTGTATTTGCGGTCATCGAACTCGACATCCATCATGGTGTTGCCATCAAATTTGATCTTCACTTCGACCACGCTGTCCTTGGTCGGTAGCTCCAGTCCGTAAACGGCGGCGTGCGCGGTGATGACCGATTTGCCATCCTTTGAAGGCATGTCCTTCACACGAGTCTGGGTGCCTTTCAGCATACCATTTTCCCAGGTGAAGGTGTCCACCACGCGGTGCCACTTGGAGTCGCGCGTCGTGCCGTTCATGTCGTCTTCGAAAAGTAAGTTAGTCTTCTTGGCGATGGATTCCGCAGGAATCACAGGTGCATCAGCGGCGAAGGCGGAGCAAGAAGTGGCACAAGTGGCGAGCAGGAGGAGGCGGATGTTCATGGGGTAGTGGAAACGAAGATGCTGACACACGAGAATCGTGCGGACGCAAAGAACGAACCCCAAAACAGATTCCTTCAAAAGCTCAGGCGCTTCCGTGCGGACGAAGATGCTGAGTTTTGAAACCTATCACTCGATCATCACCACCAGCATGTCTGCCGCACTCTGAGGAGGCTTTGCTCACTTCCCGTCCTTGAGCATCTGCTGCGCTTCCGCGAGTTCCTTGCGCAGGGCTTCGAGCTTTGTCTTGGCATTGGGGAGCGCTTCATATTTTTTTAACTGCGTCTCCAGAGCGCGGATCAGATTGTTCAGCGGCTCTTTCCGATAGTTGTGCCCTTTGGGATACACACGGTGCGCTACGGCCACACCATCCCTCAGATGCCTGAGCTGGAGTTCCTCATCCCCGCGACGCGCGGCGATGGTGGCGAGCCGGGCGAGCGCGTGGTCTTCGTTGGGATTGCGATCACCGAAGAACTTGTGGCCTTGGCGTCTCGATTCGGTGAGGACTTGCTTGGCTTCATCAAACTTGCCGTTGTTCACGAGCTGCATGCCGAAGTTGTCCAGGCAGAGCACGATGTCGGGGTGCTCGGGGCCGTGCTGTTTTTGTAAGGCGGCGAGTTCACGGCGATACATCTCCTCAGATTCGGCACCGCGTTTCAGATGCATGAAGATGGCGGCGAGCGTCTTCGGCACTTCCTTGAGTCGGGTGTCCGTGGGATCGCGCTCCCAGATTTTCACGGCACGCTCGGCGGGTTCCAGGGCTTCTTTGGCCCTGCCGGTTTTCATCAGCGACCAGGCTAACTCGGAGAGCGCGTCACCAGTGTCAGCATGATCGCGTCCGACCACGCGCTCCAGCATGGCGATGCCTTCTTGAGTCAGTGGGATGACTTCTTTGAAGCGCCCGAGTTTCTCCAGAGTGGCGGCGTAGTCGATGATGGCATTCGCCAGTACGGCGTGATCACGACGCGCATACTGAGCACGATAAAGCTCCAAGCAGCGGCGCTGATGTTCCTCTGCTTTCACATACTCGTCGATGTCACTGTAGGCACCGCTGATAGCTCCGCGCAGCTTGGCCTCGACCTCGGGTTGGTCAGCTAGTTCATGACCAATGCGATCCGCCGTTTGGTCTAGCACCTCACGCATCATCGTGGCATCACGACCGAGGGCTTTCGAGACACCAGCAGAGGCGAGCATGTCTTGGAGAAAACGGGAGACTTGTTTGCTCTTACGCACCTCGGCATCGGCCATGGCGCGCGCCTCGCGTTCACGCAGGAATAGCAACGTCGAAGTTCCGAAACCCAGCACTAGAGTCAGCAGCACCGCCGCTGCGCCGATGACAGCCACGCGATTCCGCCGCGCGAACTGCTTCATCACATAAAGTTTGCTCGGCGCGCGCGCGAGCACGGGCTGCTGCTCGAGATAGCGCTCCACATCGGCACACAGCGCATTCGCGGCGTCGTAGCGTCGGTCACGCTCTTTTTCCAGCGCCTTCATGATGATCAAATCAAGGTCGCCACGCAGCAGGCGCATGAAGTCAGTGGGCCTCGTTTGCCGCGCCTCGGCGATGGTTTGCAAAGCGGTGGCCTCCATCGTCTTGATGCGCGTCGAGGGCTTCGGCGCAGGCTTTTCTAAAAGCAGACGCATCATGCCGTCACGACCCGCAGCGGCTAGCTCACTCGACTCAAAAGGTGTGCGTCCGGTGAGCAGCTCATAGAGCACCACGCCGAGGCTGTAGATGTCTGTGCGCGTGTCCACATCCTGCGCGCCAGTGATCTGCTCTGGACTCATGTAGGCGGGCGTGCCGATGAGGCGATTGATCTGCGTGACGATGGTCAGGTCCGTGAGCTTCTCCGCGCCGGTGGCCTTGGCGATTCCGAAGTCGATCACCTTCACCTGCGCACGGCCTTCATGTTCGGAGACGAGTATATTTGTCGGCTTGAGATCACGGTGGATGATGCCTTTCTGATGCGCGTGCTGCACGGCCTGACAGACCTCCATGAACAACTGTAGCCGCTCTGTGGTGTTCTGTTTTCGCTCATCACAGAACTGCGTGATCATCACCCCGCGTACCAGTTCCATAACAAAGAACGGCCTGCCTGAAGGTGTGGCACCTGCATCCAGCACACGGGCGATGTTGGGGTGGTCCATCACTGCCAGGGCCTGCCGTTCTTGTTCAAAGCGGGCCATCACTTCTCTCGTGTCCATGCCTAGCTTCAGGATTTTGAGCGCCACCTGACGCTTCACTGGCTGCGACTGATCCGCCTTCCACACCGCACCAAAACCACCTTCACCGATGCGCTCCAGCAAGGTGTAAGCGCCGATGATCATGCCTGCTTGTTCACCCTGCAAGACTGGCGCATCCACACTTAGCGTCGTCGCCCCCTGACTCACGAGCGCATCGTGTTCACGGAGGATTTCACCGATGTCGAGGGTGGTGGACATGGGGTTCAAGGTGGCTTTGCCTCAGCTATTGGCCATCACTTGCCGCAGCCAGGCGAGTTCTTCGGCGATGTCCTCTGGCTTCATCACGGTCTTCGCGATCTCGCGCTCCAGGAGGGTGCGGAATTTTTTTCGCAGACGGTGTACCAGTAGGCGCACGGCACCGGCCGTGGAGCCGAGTTTGATGGCTAGCTCCTCATACGGCGGCGGTACGTCCTCACTGCCGAGGTAGGAATCGAGCGCTTCAAACATCTCCAGTCTGCCCTCGTCTTCAAAGGCCGCTTTCAAGCGCGCATGAACGCCGTATAGAACATCGCCAGCCCATGCGTGAAGGAAGATCTTTTCAGGATCACGCACGTCCTGGGGTTCATGGCTGTAGCGTTCCTCCGCAGCCATGGCGTCAAATGACACCACGGCATGTCCGCCACCACGTTTCAGCGCTTTGTTATGGCGGCCCTGATCACTGAGTAGGCGCACCAGCACGGTAAGCAAAAATGAGCGCAACTTGCCGCGATCCTGCCGGGCATTTTTGATCGTTTCTTCCGCGATGAGTTGCTGGAAGAAAGCCTGCGTGATGTCTTCCGCATCATGCACGCCGCGCCCGCTGCGGCGCAGGTAGGCGTAGATGGGGAACCAGTAGTTTTTGCAGATCTCCTCCATCGCCTTCGCGGCCTCTTCAGGCGTGCCTTCCTGCACACACTGGATCAGTGTCCAGTGTGTGGTGGGAAAGGGTGAAGCTTGAGTTTTCATGACGGTCTGGGAGGTGCCTGATTTTGCAGAGGAATTCACCGTATGGCGATGGGGATTCATCAATAAATGAAAATAGCCTGAAACGAAAGCTGCCCGGCTCCGCTAGCATGAGGTGAAACCCCATTTTCTTTCATGTCACGCTCTAGTCTTACCACTCCTTTTCGTCAATACGGCCAGTCACTTCACGGGCGTCTTTTCACCTGGGCTGTGGCCTGTCTTCTGGCCTGCCTGACCACGACTGCATCTGCCCAGATGAGGGAGCGCTATGTGACGCAGGATGCGGGTAGCCAGCGGGCTTTCATCGTCGCGCTGGACGAGTTTAATACGGAGGGCAGTGACCGCAAGCCGCGCAAACAAAGCGTGGCTGCTGCTGCCTCAGCCGAGACCATGCGGGCGGCTGCCGAGCGCCATGCGCGCAGGACGGGCGAGGCTGCCGAGGTGGTGCTGTATGAGGAAGGCTTGCCGAGGACGCCTTTCACCCGGCGGATTCTAACTAAAGGCATCGCCGTAAAGCTGCTGGCAGACGTGGACCCTGCGGCCCTGGCTCTGAAGCTGGATCTGGTTTCCCGTGGGCCGCTTTCTGCCGCGCCTGGTTGGTTCATCTTCGAGACAAAAAAGACCGGTGGTGCCTTTGATGCGGCAGATGCCTTGCGTGCTGAGCCTGGTGTAGAAACCGCCGAGCCACAGCTCGCGCGGCTGCGGGCGAAGCGTTTCGTGCCGAATGATGCACTCTTCAGCTCGCAGTGGCATCTGGGTGACACGAACTCTGTGAATGTGAAGACCGTCTGGGACACCTGGCGCGGCAGCGGCATTCGCATCGGGATCATCGATGACGGCATCCAAACGACACACCCCGATCTTTTGACCAATGTCGATACGGTCAATGATCACAACTGGCTCGACGGAACTCCGAACGATGCCAATCCAAATGTCACAGAGGACTTTCATGGCACCTCCTGCGCCGGACTGGCAGCGGCTCAGCAACACAACTCGATCGGCGTATCCGGAGTGGCCCCGGAGGCGATGCTCGTGGGGCTGCGACTGATCACGAATGTCTCGACTACCGATACTCAGGAGGCTGAGGCCATGGGCTGGAAAAACGACATCATTCAAGTGAAGAGCAACAGTTGGGGGCCGATCGACGATGGGCTGCGCCTCGAAGGTCCAGGCACACTGACACAGGCCGCGCTGGCAAATGCGGCGCAGACGGGCCGCGGCGGCCTGGGTACGATTTTCGTCTGGTCAGGTGGGAACGGCAGGGCCGCAGGAGACCACTCCAATTATGATGGCTACGCGAACTCCATTTACACCATCGCCGTGGCGGGATCGGGGCTGAATGGCCAGCAGATTTTTGAGAGCGAGTATGGCGCGAATCTGATGGTCACGGCACCTTCCCAAGGCAGCGCAACGGATGGCATCGTCACCACCGATCTCACGGGGACGAATGGTTATAACGAAGACGATCCCGGCCCAAACGAACCCACGGATAGAAACTACACCAACTCCTTCGGCGGCACCTCTGCCTCATGCCCCATGGTCGCGGGCTGCGTGGCACTCATGCTGCAATCCAAGCCAACTCTGGGCTGGCGGGATGTGCAGGAGATCCTGATGCGCTCGGCAACGAAGAACCACCCGCTCGACTCCCGCTGGGTCAACAACAGCGTAGGCTGGCATTTTAATGATCGCTACGGCGCGGGGCTAGTGAATGTGCAGGCAGCGGTGACTCTCGCCGCGAGCTGGACGAATCTCCAGCCGCAGCAGAGCAGCACCTCGGCGCAGACCGGCCTCAGCGTCCCGATTCCTGATAACAACAGCACTGGCATCACGCGCACCTTTGACCTCAGCGCAGCCAGCCTGCGTGTCGAGCGTGTGACAGTGACGGTGAACATCAATCACGCCAAGCGTGGTGAACTCGCCATGACACTGACTTCTCCGGGCGGGATGCAGAGCAGCCTGGCTGAGCAGCATGGGGATATGGCAGCCAATTACGCGAACTGGACCTTCTCCACCGTGCGCTCCTGGGGTGAAAATGCTGCTGGTAACTGGACGCTTAAAATCACCGACAATGCAGGCGGCACAGTGGGCACCCTGACGAGCGCCACGCTCAAGGTGTACGGCACACCCAGAACCTACACCGTCACCACCAGTGCGGACGCTGGCACAGGCTCGCTGCGTCAGGCTCTCGCAGACGCCGCAGCATCTCCCGGCCCAGACACCATTACCTTTGCCGCAGAGCTGAGCGGCCAGACCATCCATCTCACCACCAACACCAGCACTGGCCCGACGAACGACCGCAGTTCGCTCATCATCAATGGCGACACCAGCGGCGTGACCATGGATGCCACCGCGCTCCCCGGCGGACTCACCCTCAGCGATAATGGCGGCACCACCTACCGCCTGCTGAAAATCACCGGCTCCACCGTCACGCTGCGCGGCCTCACTTTCAAAGACGGCGGCATCACCACCTTTGGCAACTCCTCCGGCGGGGCCATCGCCACCAGCGGCTCCTCCGTCACCATCGAGCGCTGCACCTTCACTGGAAACATCGGCGACGGCGGCGGGGCCATCTACAATGAGAACGGCCCGATGACCCTGCGTCACTGCACCCTCGCCAGCAACACCACCAGCAGCGCCGGTGCCAACACCGGCGACGGAGGGGCCATCTTTAACAACAACAGCGCCATGAGCCTCATCCACTGCACCGTGGCCGGGAACACCGCGCCCACTGGCGCGTCCGGCACCGGCGGCATCATGGGCTACCTCGGAACCGTCACCCTCACGAACTGCATCGTCGCCGGAAACACCATTTCCAATGGCACGGTGGCTGGTGATGTGCGCTACCATTCCAGCACCCTCGTCATCAATGGTACCAATATCATTCCAGCCTCCACCAATGCAGGTGCTCTGACCAACAACGGCACCATCCTCACCACAGCCCCGCTCCTCGCCCCGCTGGGCAGCAACGGCGGCCCCACGCAGACGATGCCGCCGCTGCCCGGCAGCCCGGCCACCGACGCCGCCAGCACCGTCTCCACTTCCTACATGACCGACCAGCGTGGCGCACCGCTCCTCGGCAGCGGGCGGGACATCGGCGCGGTGGAGTTGGGCAAGACCACCGTGAACACCACCGCCGACGAGACTGACGGCATCGGCTCCGGCGGCGTCTCCCTGCGTGAGGCTCTCACTGACACCACGCCCTTCGGCTCGGAACTCATCACCTTCACCTCCACCCTTGATGGCACGACCCTTTCTCTGGGTAGCACGATCACCGTGACCAAGCCCTTCTCCAGCGTGGACGCCCGCAGCCTCTCCGCCGGGCTAACCATCAATGACGGCAGCGCCACGAGCTACGGCCTTTTCAGCCTGAGCTCCGGCAGCACCCTCGCTTTCCAGAGCCTCACCCTTGCCAATGGCGGCGGGATTGGCTTCGGCGGCAATGGCGGCGCGATCGACAACAACGGCGGCACTCTGACGCTGACGCAGTGTACCCTCTCTGGAAACTCCGTCGGCAGTGTCGGCGGTGCCATTTCCAACAGCGGCACGCTCACGCTAACTCAGTGCACCCTCTCCGGAAATTCAGCCAGCATCGGCGGCGGCGCGATCGCCACGGGCGGTCCGGTGACGCTGACGCAGTGTACTCTCTCCGGCAATTCTACCAGCAGCAGCGGCGGCGCGATTCGCATCGCCAACAATACGCTGACACTGACCAGCAGCATCGTCGCAGGAAACACGGCGTCCAGCGGCCCGGACATCTACAGCTTTGAAGCCATCACCTGCCAAGGCGCAAACATCGTACAGACCGGCATCGTCGGCGGCACGGTGAATGGCACTGGCACCATCGCCCAAGTGGACCCGCTCCTCGCCCCGCTTGGCAGCTACGGCGGCCCCACGAAAACCATGCCCCCGCAGCCCGGCAGTCCCGCCATCGACCCCACTGGCGGAGCGACGAGTCCACCCTTCCCCACCGACCAGCGCGGCCCCGGCTTCGCTCGCCTCGTAGGAGTTAGAGTGGACGTCGGTGCCGTGGAAAGTGGCACAGCCATCCCCGCCCTCATGGTGAACACCACAGCCGACGAAAACAACGGCCTCGCCACCGGCGGCATCTCTCTGCGAGACGCCATCACCTTTGCTCCCACCGGCAGCACCATCGTCTTCGCGACCGGCCTCGGCCCCATCACGCTCGGCAGCGAGATCATCCTGTCCAAAAGCCTCACCATTGACGCCAGCTCCCTAACCAACGGCATCACCGTGGATGGAGGCGCAGGCATCAACCGCATCTTCACCGTGAACAGTGGCCAGACCGTGCTTTTAAAAAACCTCACCCTCACCGGTGGTGCCACCAGCCCCGCCAGCAACGGCGGCGCGGTTTTGAATAACGGCACACTGACGGTGGAGGGCAGCACACTGCACGGGAACGCCGCGACCTTAGGCGGCGCAGCCATCTTTAACGCAGGCACGCTCACGATGAGTAAAACCACGCGCTCCAACCACCCCGCCGGAGGCA
>JBEBGU010000851.1:0-2367 GCA_040081325.1 Prosthecobacter sp. | reverse complement strand
TCGAGAAAGAGATGCCAAAGCATCATGAGCTTCCTTTCGACTCCGACCGCAAGCTCAGCACGGTGATTCGCCAACTGCCGGAGGGTAAACTGCGCGCCTTCATCAACGGTGCGCCTGATGTGCTGCTGGAGCACTGCACCGGTCTTTACACCAGCACCGGCGTGCGCCCGATGACGGATGAGGATCGTCAAAGCATCACGAAACAAAACGAATCGATGGCCGAGCAGGCGCTACGAGTGCTCGGATCTGCCACACGCGATCTGGATCATGCCGAGCCAGTGGATCTCACCGCTGACACCGTGGAACATGATCTCGTTTTCGTGGGACTGAGCGGGATGTATGATCCGCCGCGTCAGGAAGCCAAGGACGCGCTTTCCAAGTGTCGCGATGCTGGAATCCGCGTTGTGATGATCACCGGTGATCACCCGGAAACAGCGGCAGCCATTGCGCGTGAGATCGGCATCACGACAGACGACGAAGAAGCCATCACTGGCGTCGATCTGGACAAGATGAGCGAGGACGAACTCAAACAGCGCGCTCCCAAGATCGGCGTCTATGCCCGCGTCAGCGCCGAGCACAAACTGCGCATCATTCACGCCTGGAAAGCCAACGATGCGGTCGTGGCGATGACTGGCGATGGTGTCAACGATGCTCCCGCGATCAAAGGCTCCGACATCGGCATCGCCATGGGCAAAGCTGGCACCGAGGTGACCAAACAAGCGGCTGACATGATCATCACCGATGACAACTTTGCCACCATCGTCTCCGCCGTGGAGGAAGGTCGTGGCATTTACGACAACATCCGCAAGACGTTGGAATACCTGCTCGCAGGCAACACTGGCGAGCTGCTGCTCATGACGCTTTGCGTGATCATCGGCCTACCAGCTCCACTTCTGCCGATTCACCTGCTCTGGATCAATCTCGTCACCGATGGTTTGCCTGCACTCTGCCTTGCGACCGATCCCATTGACCCAGATGTGATGAAGCGCGGCCCACGTCATCGCTTTGAGCGCATCACCGACCGGCATTTTCTCCAGACCATGTTTCTCACCGGCATCCTCACCGCCGGAGTAGCCTTCGTCGTGTATTATTACGTCCTGCAAACCAAGAACACTGAGGAAGCACGCACTGCCTCATTCACGGTCCTCGTCTTCGCCGAACTGCTGCGATCCTTCGGTGCCCGAAGCGAATCCAAGCCGATCTGGCGCATCCCGCTCTTCACGAACATCAACCTCGTCATCGTCGTGGCGATTTCCTTTGGCCTACAGCTTCTGAGCCAGCACAACGCCATGCTCGGCCACTTTTTGAAGACCTCGTTCATGTCATGGAGTGACTGCTTGCTCCTCCTCGCCATCGCCGCCATTCCCATGCTGTTTCTCGAAGTGGTGAAAGTCATGCGACAAGCTCGATAGGGTTACACCCCATGGCAACTTTGATCCATTCCGAGCATGAGCACGGCTATGAATGACGCTCAAACATCCCACATCCTGTCACGACTAGAAATTGGCCTGCGCACAGATTCCTCTCGCCTGATTGAACTCGAACAAGATTTGATTCTCACACTTCGTCGTGCGCGCGGGCGTGGCGAGGAGTTTGGCTCACCTGGAGACTGGAACACCGCGTGGTGCCATCACTGGGATCATGTCGAAGCCATTCTGCAACGCATCCGGGGACTGGTGAATGAGATGGAGAAAGCCATCACCAGCAACGAAGCCAGCCGTCTCACGGCAGCGATGGAAACCTGGGCAAAGCTGCAAGCGCAGGATGCTGAGTTGGTGCAGGCGTTGGCTGAGCTTCGCCAGCAAGCGATGGGACTGAACGTCACCGCCCAAGTTGAATGGAAGGCCATGGCAAGTGCCTTGGAGCCTCATTTAGAGATGATCCATGGATGCGCTCAGGCGCTGCGATTGAAGCTGGAGCTGCTAAAGGTTCACTCCAAGGATGAGGTCGATCATCTGATAAATAATCTTCTTTCCAAACTGCCGTTACGCCTGCAAGAAAACGCCATTGATTCTGGAGCAATCGCTCAGGCTTACGCTCAGGCTGAGACAGAGCTAGACCAGGAGCATCACACATACCTCGGTCTGATGGATGTGATCAAAGGACTCTTCCTGTGGGTGGAGACGACCGAGGAGCGCGTTGACAAGAACCTATCCAGCAATGCCAGTGTTGTAAAAACAAGAGGTAACGAATGATTATGTTTGGGGTGATCACCCCATGGTAAGTGAGTAGTCGCAGCGCCTATCGCTTGAGTCATGAAAAACAAACTCACTCACACCCGAAACAGTCTGCCGGGAAAAACAAGAATCGAAATCGTAGCACTGCTTCAAGTGCGGCTCGCAGATTCTATCGACCTCATGATGCAGG
>JBEBGU010000105.1:0-9021 GCA_040081325.1 Prosthecobacter sp. | reverse complement strand
AAAAGATACAGGTGCCCATGCGAGGCCTCGATGGAACTGCCAAGCGGGATGCCGTTGAAGATGCGTTCGCCAGTGACGGCATGGCGCGGGCCGTCGAAGAGTTTTCTCAAGGCAGCGGCGTGTGCGTCGGTTAGCGTGGCGTCCTTCTTCCGCGCCAGCAAGATGACGGCCTCGACGTCCTGCGCGGTGCAGCGCGGGTCGGAGACGAACTTACCTGCGGCGATGGGGATCTCACGCGAGGCCATGTATTCATTCGCGGCGGCGATGACGCTGGCATCCTGCCCCTTCGTGAAGGGGCACTTCTTCAAGATCTGATCGTTCCACAAAAAGTAAGCGTGCAGCGGCGTGCGGCAGTGCGCGGCGACCGCAGCCGCGATGCCATCGTAGTCTTCAGGATAACGCTGCGCCTCCTGCAAGGCCTGCTGGCCGCCGGTGGAGCCGCCGCTGAAATAGGACAGCTCGGGCGCTCTGCCGTAATGCGCCTTCACGATTTGCTTACCCACGACCGTCATGAGGTGCGTGGCGCGATAACCGAAGTCCTTCCACACCTCTTCATTGCCAATGCCCGAGTCGGAATTCGGTGCCGTGCCCATGTCCGTCATCGCCACAGCGTAACCAGCCGCGCTCATGCTCGCGAGGCCACCTGGATTGATCTTCCCGGCCGCACCGCCATTGCCGAGGCCGAGGAAACGAGCGTTCCATTTCTCGGCATCGGGCAGCCAGACTTCGACATGGATGTTCGAGCCCTTGGCGGGATTCAGTACGAGCTTCACGATGGTCTTCGTCGCCGACGGATCACGCTCCACGGTCGTGATCGTTGCGTCGTCGATCTTCAGTGTCCGCAGAGCGGCTAGCTTTTCAGCGTTTACAGGCAGCGTCTCGGCGTGTGCCGAAAAACAACTGAGCAGAACAGCAATGCCGAGGGAAGTGAGCTTTCGATTCATGAGAGTGTGCGAGAATGAGTAAGTCTATTCGGACGTGTCGTGAGTCTTCGATCAAACCAGGAAGAATATCATCGCTAGATCGACTTCTTGTGAAGGACTGAGAGTTGCCAAATCAGGCCGAGCGAGGGTAAGTTTTCCCATGCACCTATCCACCGATCAGCTTCCCCTGCCCTGCGGTTTGTCCATGGAACATCATGCTTCGGGAGTCACGATCACACGGCTATGGAGAAACATGGCGTCATGGGCCTTACTGCCGCTGGCGCTGGTGGTGGTAGGCGGTGTGGTGGCGCTGTTTCGGGCAGTGCATGGGATCCGGCGGGATGATCCGATCCTATTAATCCCGCTGTTCTTTGGCATCGTGGCGATTGTCTTTTCCTACATCGTGCTTCGACGACTGTTCAATGTGACACGACTGGTGATCACGCCGCAGCGCATCACCGTGAGTCAGGGACCGATTCCACGGTGGCGTAGTTTTGAAACGTCCGCAGAGTCGATTCGCCAGATCGAAGTGAGGCCCTACCTCTGGCGCTACAATGGCAGCGAGGTGACTTATCATCACGTCTGGGTCGTGCATCACGACGGCCTGGAGACATGCCTGCTAGAACGCGATGAAACGAAGGAGCAGGCTCATTATGTGCAGGTGGAAGTGCAGCGTGTGCTCGGCCTAGTGGCAAAAGGTGTGAACTAACCTCAATCCAAGACAGCGAGATGAAAAAGGAGCTGACATCAAAACAACGCGAAGAACTGCTTGGTGCCTTGAAGGTTCGCTTTGAACACCACATGAAGCGTCATCAAGGTCTTGAGTGGTCGCAAGTCCAAGCACGGCTGGAAGCCAATGCTGATAAACTTTGGTCACTCCGTGAAATGGAATCCACAGGCGGCGAGCCAGATGTGGTGAGGCATGACAAGAAGTCGGGCGAATACCTTTTCTTTGATTGCTCAGCGGAAACGCCCAAAGGCCGCGTGAGTGTGTGTTACGACCGCGAAGGCTTGGATTCGAGGAAAGAACACAAACCAAAAACCAACGCGATGGACATGGCTGTGGTCATGGGCATCGAGCTTTTGACAGAGGAGCAATATCAAGAGCTGCAGACGCTGGGTGAGTTCGATACGAAGACGTCGAGCTGGGTGAAGACTCCTGTGGACACCCGTAAACTCGGCGGTGCGCTTTACTGCGAACGTCGATATGGGCGTGTCTTCGTGGGGCACAACGGCGCGCAATCCTACTATGCGGCGAGAGGGTTTCGTGGCTCGCTGAGAGTGTGAGTTGGGTTCACTTTCCGAGCATTCGCGTTGAATCAGCAGGTCAGCAGCGGTTAAGGCGGGTTTCCACACCTTACCCAAGCTCAATTTTCATGAAGCCATTCACCATCGTCTTTTCCTCCGCGCTAGTTCTCCTCACTGGCTGCCAAACAGCACCTGAGATCGCTGCCGTTCCCCTGCCCTCGCAGCAGTCAATCCAAGAGGCACCTGCAAGTGTTCCGACTCCTGCTTTAGCCTCCATTCCTGACAGCTCGGGCAAGGTGACCACGGCCAGCGGCTTGCAATACCGTGTGCTGACCTCAGGCCCCACAGACGGGCGCTCTCCCACCCATTTTAATTCCGTGATCGTACACTACCGTGGCACCCTCACCGATGGCACGGTCTTCGACAGCTCCTACGATCGCGGTCAGCCTGCGTCCTTTGGAGTTGGCGAGGTGATCCCCGGTTGGACGGAGGCGCTCAAGCTCATGAAGCCAGGTGACAAGTGGATGCTGTTCATCCCCTCCCAGCTTGCTTATGGTAGCCGGGCCGTGGGTGGTAAAATCCCGCCTAACAGCGATTTGATTTTTCAGGTCGAGTTGCTGCAAGTCGTGGGTGGATTTTGAGCGGCATCGACAGGGTGGAGATCGTCCTGTCCACGCTCAATCGGGGGATAGAGCCACGGCAAATCGTCCGTCATACTACGCCCCCCTTTTGAAGCTCAAATCCACCCAACTCCGAATCCCCCGCCGTGGCCTGATAGCGCTGTCGCTGCTGCATCTAGTGCTCGCCGTCATTCCACCTTGCCAGGCTCAGACCGCCGAAGACAAGGGAGCTGCCGCGCTTCTGACCGATGCCCAGAAGTCCTTCCAAAAGGGCGTGGCTCCTTTCGTGAAGAATTACTGCCTCGAATGTCACGGGAACCGGCGGACGAAGGGCGGGATCAATTTTGAGCCAGCGCTGAAAAAGCCTGGCGACTCGGCATCCAGCAAGAAATGGATGCAGGCCTTCGCGAATGTGAACGCTCACGACATGCCGCCTGAGGACGAGGACAAGCAGCCAACGGATGAGGAGCGACAGCGCTTCCTAGACAGCATCGAAAAAATCAAATACCTCAGTGCTCGCGATCCGGGTCCGTTTGTGATCCGCCGCCTGACGAAGGTAGAATACGGCAACACGCTGCACGATCTCTTCGGTGTGGAGGCTTCGGTGGCGCAGGAGCTGCCGGATGAAGTGTTCGGCGAAGGCTACATGAACTCGCTGTCGCCACTCCAGTCGGAGCAGTATCTCGGCATCGCCAATGAGGTTCTTGAGCGGATGCCTACAGCGGTGCAAAAGCGCCTGTTCGGTGAACCACCAGCATCAGGGGCACAGACAAAGGAAGCTGCGAAAACAGTCGCGCGTTCGCTGGCTCGCAGCGCCTATCGTCGTCCGCCATCGGATGCGGAGGTGGACACGCTGGTGAGCGTCTTTGATCTCGGCCGTACGAACAAGCTCGACCACACCGCCTCACTTCGCCTGATGCTCAAAGCAGTGCTCGTCTCCCCGCAGTTCCTCTTCATCACCCCGGCAAAAGAGGCCGCAGCAGGCGAGAAGATCGTGCCGCTGGATGACTACCAGTTCGCATCACGCTTGTCGTATTTCCTCTGGGCAACGATGCCTGACGCAGAGCTGTCCGCGCTGGCTGATCAAGGCAAGCTACGCGAGTCGGCCGTGCTCAAGACTCAGGTGCAGCGTCTGCTCATTGATCCTCGATCTCGGGCTTTGTTCGATGGCTTCGGCGCGCAGTGGCTCGGAGTCGGAGAGCTGAAGAGCCAGACCTTTGACAAAGAAAAATTCCCCCAGATGACCGGAGAAATGCGGTCGGCGATGTATGACGAGGCGCGGCTCTTCTTTGAAAGCATCGTGCGCGAGAACCGCAGCGTCGTCGGCTTCGTGGACAGCGACTATACTTTCCTCAATGGCACGCTAGCGAATATCTATGGCCTGGAGAAAACCGTCACAGGATCACAGATGCGGAGGGTGAAGCTCACCGATACGAATCGCGGCGGCATCCTCGGCATGCCCGGCATCTTGGCGACGACCTCCTTCCCCAATCGCACCAGTGCCGTGAAGCGCGGTGTCTGGGTGCTGGAGCAAGTGCTGGGCGAGCACGTCCCCCCTGCCCCGCCGAACGTGCCGACCTTGGAAAAGCAGGACCAGAAGAAGGTCGGCAATCTCACCCTGCGTCAGCGCACCGAGCTGCATCGCACGAATGCCGTGTGCAACAACTGCCACAAGATCCTCGACCCCATCGGCTTCGGCCTGGAGAATTTCGACGCCATCGGCCGCTGGCGTGACCAGGACGACACTGGCGGCAAGATCGACGCCGTGGGCGAGCTCCCCGGCGGCAAACACTTCTCCTCCCCCAAGGAACTGAAGACCATCATCGCCGCCCGGAAGGACGACCTCGCCCGCAACCTCACCGAAAAACTCCTCGCCTACGCCCTCTGCCGAAAGCTCGGCGGCTACGACGAAATCGTCGTGGACCGCATGATGAGCACCATCACCCAAGATGGCTACAAAATCCAAACGCTCATCACCGAGATCGCCACCAGCTATCCGTTCTTGAACCGGCGAATCCAAAACTGATGCAAAACATCTCCATGAGCCGCATTAGCGATGAATCGGCCGATTGTGGACAAAACGGGGTGATGGGGGCAACCACGTCCTAGTGCTGGGAGAAGTGGCGGCATATCCGCCAACAATGAAAGAAGGCCAGAGCAAGCTCTGGCCTTCCGTGTGATGCAACTGTCTCCCAAAGATTACCGCCCGTAATACATGGGAATCCAGTGTCCAGTGTTGTTGTAGGAGCGATTCATCTGATACCAGGCATCGCCAGCCTGGATTGCAGCGCGATTGGCTTGGTAGGACCAATTGCCGTAAAACGTCACAGGCGAAGCATAGCTTGTCGGGACGAAAACCGGAGTGCTTGGAGGGCGCTGATACTGCACATTCTGGAACGTAGGTTGGGTTGTATACGGCACGAAGTATTGCCGCACAGGTGAGGGAATCCACGTTTGCCTGACAATCCAAGGCTGTTGGGCCTGGGCGGCAGAAGCGATGATAACAAGGGCGCAGATGGTGGTGATGAGTTTCATATTAGTTTTTGCGTGGGGGCATGTTGTTTGAGTTATCGATTGTGATCTTTGAGTATTTCCTGTTCTACTTGGCAGCCCCCAGCACAGCGGTGAGGCGTGTGCTGGATGGCTGGCAAGGTTATTGCGCTGGCGTTAGTCGTCGGTGAGTTGGCGGTTGATTTCGTTGCCGTCGCCGTCGCGGTGGACGACATAAGTCGGTCCGAAACCGAAGAAGGTGCTTTCATGGTCGGACTGCGAGACGACGTCGCCATTGCTATCGCGGTTAATGACATCGCCTGATTCGAAGCGCTCTGTCGAGCCTCCGTCCTGATGGGTTTCGGTGTCTCCACCGAACAATGATTCGAAGAATGATTTTGCGGGCATAACTTTGTATTTTGTGGTTTGGATTTCTGAGGTTCCAGGGCTGATGGTGTCCTCTTTCCAGCGCCTGGTTTTTCACTTCAAGAGGACGCTTGCGGGCGTTCCATCCTGCTTCATCTGGAAATCCCGTTGGTGCCGGGGAGTCAGATGCTCTGAGATCGTTCGCATTAGCAAGCGAGGCGATTTTTTGCCGAGAATTGTCCGCGAGTCGATGTTGCCCACCTGATCCCCACTTGGGGTCATAACTTCCTATCTGGATAGGAAGTTCATTTCTTCAGCTTCCAATCCCTGTTTCCAGGCCAAATCGCGAGGAGCTTCAGGGCTGCTGGCTGCCCCTCTCCTTTAATATTTTCAAGAGCTGTGTGAGCTTGTGACTTGAGGTTTGAGATGGCCTCAAAGGGCTTTTCGTCTGGATCGGTGCGATCTCTCGCGGCAATCATTCGTGCGAGAAAACTTTTCCCGCCTTCACCCAGATCCCCTCCTCTTTCCGCAAACTTTTGGAGCCAATCGATCACGAAACTTCGAGCCATCTCAGAACTGGCGGTGGTGTAGTCGCTTTCCAGGAAACGCACGAAAGCGTAGTGGGTCGGATGTAGCTTGCACTTCACGCCACCCATCTCGAAACAAAGGTTTTTGAGATCGCTGTCATGAAACTTGATGCGGGGAGAGCTACCTGGGTTGGAAGCGAACACATACGCCATGCGCACCTTTGCCGCTCCTGGACTCACTGCATCATATTCATGTTCGGTGATGCGGACCTCGGAGAACACTTCCTCAAACACCTCCAGAGCGTGTGTTTTGGTCATGCGCTTGAGCTCTGTCAGCCCCACTCGCGAGTCTTTCACAATCTTAATTTTGGGAGTGATTGACAGGTCCATCTGGGCTTCGCTGGCATCGAATTGATAGTAAAATTCGTGTCGAACCCATCTCCGCTGTTCCCTGACGCTCTCTTGTTTCAGGTTGGAAATTTTGGGATTAATACCGAGTGCGCGCAGAGGATCACAAATGAACTGAGCCCTTTCGCGGTCATCCTCTGGCTTGTAGTCCTCCTTTTGTGTCCCTGGGTTTTCCGTGTCTTTGTCCGACGCGAGAGAGACTTCGCAAAGGATAATGTCCTGCGGCAGCATTACTGTGGACATTCGTGCGAGGAATTGTTTTTCATCAATGACGCCGAGAGTGTTACCAAGCAGGAGAAAAACAAATGGTTGATGGCCGAACTTCTCTCCTTGTGTTCGAAGTGTTCGCAGGTGCTCGATACCAGTGTCAGACTCAATATCCAACACTGCAAATTGATGGGTTGCCCGCTTGTTTGATAACACTTTTTTGAAGGCTTTGAGAGCCACCACTACCAACTCGCTGGACATATCCGTCACAAGAATATCAAGGTGCTCCAGTTGTTGATTGGCGAGCAGCTGCTGGCAAACTTTAAGCTCGCGCGAACCGGTGCCGGCTCCGAGAGCAATTACACCCACTGAATGCGTAGAGCTGAGTTCTGGTAGCCGATCTGCATGCCGTTTAAACTCGAGGGCCAGTTTCGAGTGTTCGCTCGGCATTGGGAAATTCCGATACACTTCGGCAATGTGAGAGTCTTCTTCACTCAACCTCTTCCATAACCGAGCACCTGTGAGACTGGCGTAGAGGTACTTTTGTGGCAGAAACCCCCTCGGGTTTCGAATAGCCTCGCAGAGATGCTTGACGATGTCGATGCACCCTTCGGTAGCTAGGCAACCGTAAAAAAGATTTCCCCGCGATCCAGCAGAGCTAGGTGGTGGTGGGTTTGCGGCACTCATCGTTGATCTTCACGTTTCAGGCAAAGCACGACCAGCAAATGCACGCCTGTGTTGACGAAGACTCGATATGCCGCACTGAAGCCATATACCTCTACCGCAGTGCAGACTGCCAAAGCCACAAGTCCGACGATTGCGATGCCCTTGGAGCTTTTACCAAAGTAGCGACCAGCGAGCATTGGCAGCAGGACAGAAATATAGATGACCAATGCCGATAGTATCAGCCGCAACACTTGAGGTGCTTGAGTCGCAATAACGAGTGCGACAGCGAGCACAATCACTGTCGCCACGCGGGGGCGGGCCGTATCCTGACCCGAGCTACGTCCACTCATCCGGTCCCAAAAGTCATAAGCGAGCGAGGATGCGGATGCAAAAAGCACAGAATCGAGCGTCGAAACCACCACGCACAATACGGCGATGGTAGGAACTATAGCGAACGAGCCAAACTGTCGAGTTAGATAGGTTGCCACGGCATCATCGGGGTTTGCCAAAATCACGCCTCCACTCGCGAGCGACATGCCTACACTGATTGAAACCAGGCCGAAAACAAAGTAGCAAAGACCAGCTAGGAGAACGCCCAGGCGAGCATCCTTTGAACTTCGTGCCGAGTTCACACGCAAATGAACATCTTGTGAAACGGGGACAAACAAGAACGAGAGCCCAAGAAGGAGAATAAGATCAAAATCCATGCTCTTCGGCTGCAAGGCTGCGGTTACATACTCAGGATGGCTACCGATCAAGAGAGTGATCCCAACCAGGGCAAAGTAGCACGTTGCCATCACGGCAAACTGGATCACATCTGTGACTGTCACAGAGTTGTATCCACCAAAGAGAATATAGCTGGCCACAGCAAGACCTCCGAACCCGCCAATCAGAGGCCCCGGCACTCCTGGGAAATGAGGTTGCAACAGCTTGACCAACGCGACGATTTGAGCTGCGGTCACCAAGGTGTAAACCACTACCGACAGCAGTCCCACGGCAATACCTGCAAGCTGATTTGAGCCTGTGACATAACTGCCCAATCCAATTCCATTCCGGTTGGCAAGTTTTGGAACCACGACGAACGCGGTAAAAACAAGCGCCAACGATGTAGGCAACACATCCGCAAGCCCGAACCAGCCGAATGTGTAGCCCAGCCCAGCGAGATTGATGACAGCGGCACCACCAACGAACGTTGCACTGAGTCCGGCACCGATCCTGAACCAACCGAAGTCTCGATCTCCGACGGCAAAGGTGCCGTAGCGTTCGGATCGCGCCTTTGCCAAGCGCTTCAGCAAAAAGGGGCTGGCGATGAGTGCAAGCAGTGCCCCGAGGATGATATAGCTGTCCGTCGTCATACTGGCCGATGATGGCAGAGTGCGTGCGTGCTGCAAGCCCGCAAGGTTGAGCTGTCGGAAAAATCACTCCGCCATGCTGGCAAAGGTTTTCATGTCTCGGCACGATCTCTGCACGAAAGCACCATGCATGGCGTAATTTGCCGCCCACCCTTTCGTCCCCCCCTCACCTCTTCCGCCACCATGAGAAACAACGCCTTCATTGATCGCCGCA
>JBEBGU010000850.1:0-2370 GCA_040081325.1 Prosthecobacter sp. | reverse complement strand
CCGAGAAACTCGGCACCGTGCCGATGGCCGAAGCTGTGTGCGTTCTCGAAACAGAGGCGAAGAAGGACCTACCGCTGCTCGCCGAAGTGCAGGTCATCTCCTTCAGCGAAGAACTCGCTATCGTCTCCCTGCCCGGCGAGATCTTCGTGGAGCTGGGGCTGGCTTTAAAGAAAGCCTCCCCCTTCAAGCACACGCTCATCGCCGAACTCGCCAACGGCAGCATCGGCTACGTCCCGAATCGAGACGCCTACCCACAGGGCAACTACGAGATCGTCAGCGCGCGCGGTGAGGCAGGCAGCGGGGAGAAGCTGATCGAAGTCGCACTCAAGCTACTCGGTGAGGTGAAAGCGACGAATTGATCACAGATACAAAGCTGCATTTGGAGAAGCTTTTATTCCTCGTGAAAAGGCGGCGTTGCGTGCGTTGTTAATTCGATGAAGAAAACTGACTCTCAACACCCCCAATCGCCTATCGACAAGGACCACGCCGAAGAATCCAACGGTGGGCATGGTGCAGATCCGCTGAACCGCCGTGGATTTCTAAATCGGCTCGGTCTTGCTTCCCTAACCGCTGCCATCGGCGCGGAGATCGTGTTTGCCGATAAGATGCCCTCCGGACTGATCCCCGCAGCGTTCGCTCAGGGCAGTGAGTCACTCAGCATTCCCGGCAAGGAAGGACTCTCCATCTTTAACAATCGCCCCATGGTGGCCGAGACACCTGCTCATCTGCTGGATGATGAAGTCACGCCCGCCAAACATCTTTTTGTACGCAACAACGGCCTGTCCCCTGCCCCCGATCTGCTAGACCCGAGCAAGTGGACGCTGGAAATCGCCGGAGAAAGCTGTGCCAAGCCAGTAACTCTGACACTGAAGGAATTGAAGGAAAAGTTTGAGCATCACACACTTCAGATGGTGCTGGAATGCGCGGGCAATGGACGCAGCGAATTCAACCCACCCGCGACCGGCAATCAATGGACCACAGGTGGTGTCGGCTGTCCGAAGTGGACCGGCGTTCGGCTGCGCGACGCGCTGCAATATGCGGGCATCAAATCAAACGCAGTGTACATCGGCTACTATGGTGCAGACCTACATTTGTCTGGCGACATCAAGAAATCGTCCATCTCACGCGGCGTGCCGATCAAGAAGGCGCTGGAGGATGAGTCGCTACTTGTCTTTGCCATGAACGGTGAGGACATCCCCGTAGAGAATGGTGCACCACTGCGCCTGATGTTTGGCGGCTGGGCTGCCTCCACCTGCGGCAAGTGGGTAAAGAAGATCGTCATCCGAGATCGCGAGCATGACGGCGAAAAAATGACTGGCCACTCGTATCGCATGCCGCGCTATCCAGTCGCCCCAGGCACCAAAGTGCCAGCCGAAGACATGGTCATCATTGAGGCCATGCCGGTGAAGTCACTGATCACTTTTCCCAAGTCCGGCATCACCCATCCGGTCGGCGAAACGATGGCTGTCCGTGGCCATGCCTGGACCGGTGATGGCGATGTGAGCGAGCTACACATCTCACTCGATTTTGGCATGACTTGGCAGAAAGCAGACCTGCGTCCAGCCAGCAATCGCTACGCTTGGCAGCACTGGAGCGCCAAGCTGACGTTGCCCAAGAAAGGCTACTATGAAATCTGGGCGCGCGCGCAGGACAGCCAAGGTCACAGCCAGCCCATGGTGCTTCCAGGTTGGAACCCTGAGGGCTATCTAAACAACACCTGTCACCGCATCGCCATCCAAGGCGTCTGAGCCATGCACACCTTACGCTTACTTTGCATCACCGCCGCGCTTAGCCATCACGCTTTTGCGGCGGATCAGGTCGTGCCTCTGGACCCGACCACTGGCATGAAGATCGCCCCAGACTGGGAGCTGGCGCGCAATCACTGCATCATCTGCCATTCCTCACAGACATTCCTGCGCCAGCGCGCCACTGAGGCAAACTGGACGTCAGTGCTTGAGTGGATGCAGAATCATGGTGGCCTGTGGAAACTCGATGCGGAGGTGGAAAAGAAGATCATCAAATACCTCGCCACCAACTACGGCCCAGGTTCCGCTGATAACTATCGGCGTGCTCCGATCTCTGCCACTCTCATGCCACCCAATCCCTATGCCACGGAGGCCAGGCTAGAGGCTGAAGCCAAGAAAAAGCAGGGCATCATCCAGCCACCGGCAAACAAATAACGGGCATTGGTTCACGCGAACTTTCTTCACCTCCACACCGTTGAGGCGCTCATGCTTCGCGATGCAATTTGTATGGATACACGTTGCCGCTGTTCCATTGGCAGACATAGAGATCGCCCTGCGTATCCACGCAGACATCGTGACAATTATTGAAGACGGGCTTGTCCTGAAGCATGACTTTTAAACGTCC
>JBEBGU010000104.1:0-9033 GCA_040081325.1 Prosthecobacter sp. | reverse complement strand
GTTTCAAAGACGCCAACTGGTGTCTGCTCGTCGGTGCCAAGCCACGCGGTCCGGGCATGGAGCGCGCCGATCTGCTCAAGGACAACGGCAAAATCTTCATCGAACAGGGTCGCATCATTGACGCCGTCGCAGCAGACGATGCGCGCATCGCCGTCGTCGGAAATCCAGCGAACACGAACTGCATGATTGCCGCCTCCCAGGCCAAACGCCTGCCACAGGAGCGCTTCACCGCCATGGTGCGTCTCGATCAAAACCGCGCACAGACTCAGCTCGCTCAGAAAGCCGGCGTCGATCTCACCGAGGTGAAGGACATCTTCATCTACGGCAATCACAGCCCGACCATGTTCCCGTCCTTTGCCCACGCCACCATCGCTGGCAAACCAGCCGTCAGCGTCATCAACGACCAAGCTTGGCTTGAAGGCCCGTTCTGCGAAATCGTCGGCAAACGCGGTGCAGCCATCATAGCAGCTCGTGGCTCATCCTCGGCAGCCTCGGCAGCAAATGCGCTCGTCGATCACGTCCGCTCACTTGTCACTCCAGGAGCCATTCACTCCATCGGCGTGAAGAGCGGCGGCCTCTATGGTTTCGATGCCTGCGTCTGGGCCGGTATGCCCGTGCGCACCACGACTCCAGGCAGCTACGAAGTCATCACCGGTTACGAGATGGACGACTTCGCTAAGTCCAAAATCGCCGCGACGAATAAAGAACTCGTCGATGAGCGCGCCTTTGTGGCGGACATGCTGTAGTCTGAATTTCGATCCCTGAGCCGCTCACGAATGTTTAACATTCGTGGGCGGCTTTTTTCAGAAGCCTCCCCCGATGCCTGCCGCTCCGATTCAGTTCTTTAATCGACTGACCCAAAGTCTGGAGACCGAAGCCGTGTATGGCGAAGGGCCGCTGCGCTTTGTGTATGAAAATCCACTCGGGCTGCTTGCGCTGCATGCCCTGGTAAAGCGCGCAGCTTTCTCAAAATGGTATGGCTCGCGCATGGATTCGCCAGCCAGCGTGGAGAGGATTGCGCCTTTCATCGAGAAGTTCGGAGTCGATGTCTCTGAGTTCGCTGATTCGGTCGAGAGTTACAAGAGCTTCAACGACTTCTTCTATCGCAAGCTCAAGCCTGCCGCGCGTCCCATCGTCGCCGGGGAGAACGCCATCGCGTTGCCAGCAGATGGGCGTCATCTCGTGATCCCGGATGTCTCGCAATGTCGTGATTTTCTAGTCAAAGGCATTCGCTTCGACATTGCCACCCTGCTCGGAGATAGTGGCTTGGCCTCTCGCTTCGAAAAGGGTGCCGTGCTTATCTCCAGACTCTGCCCCACAGACTACCATCGCTTTCATTTCCCCTGCGGCGGCATCGCTGAATCACCACGCCTGATCGAAGGTCCGCTGTATTCCGTAAGCCCCATCGCGCTGATGAAGCGCCCAACCATCTTTTGGGAAAACAAGCGCTACATCACACGCATGAGAACTCAGGGCTGTGGCGATGTCGTCTTTCTCGAAGTCGGCGCGACATGCGTCGGCTCAGTCGTCCACACGGCGACGCCGGGGCAGATCATCAACAAGGGCGATGAGAAAGGTTACTTCCGCTTCGGTGGCTCTAGCGTCATCACGCTCTTTGAGCCAGGCCGCATACGCTTCGCCGATGATTTGATCGAGCACAGTGCTGCGGGCTGTGAGGTCTATGCTCGCATGGGCGATGTAGCGGCGACTCGTCTCTGACTCACGCCAGCGCTTCGGCAAAGCGTGCGATCAATTCGGCACTGTCCTCCAAGCCCGCAGAAACGCGGATGAGGTGACTCGGCACACCGCAACTAGCCGCCCAGTCGAGTTCTTCGTAATGGGCTAACAAAGTGTAAGGGCAAACAAGCGTGAAGTCGGTGCCTAGACTCGGACCTTTGCAAACACGCAGCGCATCGTAGAAGCGCGGGCTTGTATTCTCAGCGTCTTTGAGCAGGAAGGAAAACAGACAGCCGTAGCCGCCGCCTTCACGACGAATGAATTCGTAGCCACGCCCGCCCTGCTCACGCGCGTGCCAGACTTTTTCCACACGCGGATGAGCACTGAGAAATTCAGCAAGAGCGAGTGCGTTTTTGCTCATCGTTTCGGCACGCTGAACGAAGTCGCGGCTGTTCTGCTCCAGCGCCACAGCATCACCACGCCAGAGGGTGTGATCTGCATAAGCCGTGAGGAAGGCAGAGAACGCGGGGTGATGCGGGGAAGCACGATTCAAGATGACGCTGCCCGCCAGAACGTCCCCTGCCCCAGAGAAGCTTTTCGTGAGGCTGGTGGTGACGACATCTGCCACACGCATAGCGTCGGCATGAGCCACGGTGGAGATCGTGTCATCGACAATGATCGGCACGCCGGGCTGCGACTGCGCGCGGATGGCTAGCAGGCGCTCAAGATCCACGCAGCGGAGCATGGGATTGCTCGGGGCTTCACAAAAGATACCTGCCAGCGGCTCGCTTTTCAGCAGCACGCGCAGATCGTCATACTCGCTATCAACGATCATCGGCAGGAAGTGCGCACCGTTGCCGAACATCTGCTGGAGCTTCAAAACATCGACATACGGAAAGTCGAGCTGCACGGTTTTTCGATTCGGAAAAAGCGTCGTCAACATGCGATGCACGGCAAAGTTTGCCGCCATGCCGGAAGGGAAAAGAAACACGTCTTCAGACTGCTGACCAGAGAGCTGGGCGAGTCGCTCGCAGATGATTCGATTCGCGGCGATGCCTTCTGCTTCTGTGGCATTCGTTGCCGTTTTGCCGAGCGCATCGCAGGCTTGTCGCGTGCTTACAATCTCACCACAGAAACGCCAAAACCGGCGCGCTGTGACATACGCGGCTTCTGGAAAGATCACGACACCGAGAGACTCCTTCCAAGCTTTCGCACGTGCAGCAAAACCATTCCGAGTGATGAACTCGGCACAACGCTCGGCGTGGAGAAGGCGCGGGAAAACCAGGCAACGTTCACCTTCGCCCGCGAGATCTTTTTCCGCCGCTACAAACAGCTCGCTCACTACCGGTGGGCAACAAAAGCGCGGATAACCTGAGCGGAACTTCGACACGATGTCTTGATCGCCCTCTTCATAGCCGATCACATGTTTCCACAGCGGCAGGCTGACGCTGACTCCGAACTCATGATCGGGCAGCGGACTGCCAAGCGTGTCTGCCTGCCAGAGCGGGTGATGAATCAAATCAGACATGATCATGCCTTGGCGTTCAGCGCCTGCTCGATGTCTGTCCAGAGATCTTCGATGTGCTCGATGCCGACGGAGAAGCGAATGAGGCCGTCGGTGACGCCAGCTTCCAGACGGATTTCTCTCGGGATCGAAGCGTGAGTCATGGTGGCAGGATGGCAGACGAGTGACTCGATGCCGCCGAGGCTTTCGGCCTGTGTGAAGAGGCGCAGGCGACGGATGAAGGCGAGCGCGTCGTCTTGAGTGTGCCCAAAGTCGGCGAGCAACATGCCACTGCCACCGCTCATCTGCTTGCGCGCCAGATCATACTGCGGATGGCTCGGCAGGAAGGGATAGCGCACGCTCTTCACGCCTTTGCGGGCTTCGAGTCGCTGAGCGAGTTCGAGGGCGTTGGCGTTGTGCCGCTCCATGCGCAGAGCTTCTGTTTTCACGCCGCGAGACGTGAGCCATGAATCAAAAGGGCTGGGCTGCAAGCCGAGGGCTTTTTGGGCAAAGATCATTTTGTCCTGCCACTCGTCAGAGTTTGAGCAAACGGCACCGCCGAGAGCATCGGAGTGGCCATTGGTGTACTTCGTGGTGCTCAGGAGCGAAAGATCAGCACCGAGATCGAGCGGCTGCTGAAGCATGCTGGAGGCAAAGGTATTATCCACCACAACGGTGCTGCCGACACTGTGCGCCACGTCGGAGATGGCTTTGATGTCGAGGATCTTGAGCAATGGATTCGTCGGTGACTCCAGCCACACGAGCGCAGGTTTGAACTGAGCGATGAGTGTGTAGTTGGCCGGATTGGCGAGGTTCACATACTTGATATGAACGTCGAACTTACGCAGCACACGCTCGAAGAGTCGGTAGGTGCAGCCATAAATATTCTGCTCAGAGATGATGGTGTCTCCCGCTTTCAGTCCAAAGGCGATGGCGGTGATCGCAGACACGCCACTGGCGAAGACGGTGCAGTGCTGGGCGTTCTCCAGACTGGCGAGCGTGGTTTGCAGATTGCGGAAGTTTGGACTGCCGCTGCGGGTGTAGTCGAAGCTGCCAGGGTTCCCCGTCTCAAAGGTCGAGGTCATGTAGATCGGGGGGATCACCGCGCCCGTCTCGCTGCGGTAGTCCTGACCGACATGGATGGCACGCGTCTCGAAACGCGCGTCGCTGGGCACTGTGGGATCGTCCTTCATGATGAGGCGCGCATTCAACCACGCTGGGAGGCACATGCAAGGGACGCTACGCAGTCATCACGACTGTCACTTGTGCGTTTGCTGATTCTGTCGCATAACCGCGCCCGGCATGTCTGCACGAATCCCCGTCATCCTGAATCCCGCCGCTAAAAGCACCCAGGCCGCTGCGCGTGAAAATGCGTTGCGAGCGCTGTCGCCAGCCCCCGAACTCATTCTGACCACAGCTCCTAGTGAAGCCACTGAGATCGCGGAAAAACTAGCGCGTGAAGGCCATGAGATCGTCGTGGCAGCGGGTGGTGATGGTACGGTGAACGAAGTCCTGCAAGGTCTGTGCCGTGCGAATGCGGAACGTGCGCCAGGAGAGAAACACACGGCACTGGGCGTGCTACCAGTGGGCACGATGAATGTCTTCTCTCTGGAGCTGGGCATGCCTGCCGCCAACATCTCCGAATGTTGGAAGATGATCACGAGTGGCCGCTGCCGCGAGATTGATCTCTGGCTGGCCAATGATCAGTTTTTTGTGCAGCTCGCTGGCGTTGGCCTCGATGCGGAGATCATCCAGGAGACGCCGTGGGAGCGGAAAAGAAAATTTGGGCCGCTAAGTTATGTCATGTCTGCGGTGCAGGTGCTGATGCGCAAACCGCCGCTGCTCACGGTGCAGATCTCCGGGAAACCCGCCATGCATGGTTCGGTCGTTTTGATCGGCGCAGGCAAGCACTATGGCGGCCCGGTGCCCGTCTTTCCCAAAGCTAACAATCAGGATGGCCTGCTGGACGTGATCATCTTTCGCGGCCTCAGCGGCTGGGAGTTTGCGCAGATGATCCGTGCCATTTTAGAGCGTGGCTATGAGGCGTCAGACGATATCGACTATCTCCAAGTGCGCGAGTTCACGGTCACGGCGAAACCCGAGGCACCGTTTGAGGTGGATGGCGAACTCATCTCCGGCACGACACCCGTCAAATTCTGTGCGGCTCCGTTTAAGCTGCAAGTAGCGGTGTGAAATCAACGGCGGCGCTGGGGGCCGTTTCGCTTGCTGCTGCTTGAAGGGCGGCTGTTGCCAGAACCTTGACCCGACGGGCGAGATTGACGGCGTGGTGCGTCTTCACGCGGAGCGCGTGGCTTGTCGAAGCTGCGACCACCACTCGGCTTGCCTTTCCCAAAGCTGCGCTTGGCGCGCGTGGGCCGGGCGCTTTCGGCACCGTCTGACTCACCGATTGGCGGACGTTCGCGGGCTGGGCCACTTGGCTTGCCGAAACTGCGGCCGCCGGCAGGTTTGCCTTTACCAAAGCTGCGCTTTTCGCGTGTAGGGCGGACGATTTCGTCACCGTCTGTCTCACGCGCGGCTGGGCGCTTGCGGGCGGGGCCGCGCGGGCTGTCAAAACTACGTGCACGAGCGCCTTCACCGGAGGCTTGGTCACGCGCAAAACGACGCTTCCCCCAAACTGGGCGGTTCCCCTCTTCAGGGTCAGGCTCGATCCTCGGCGGGCGTTCGCGCGCTGGAGCTGTGCTGGTCGGACGACGTGATTTTTGATCGCGCGATCCTCCTTTACCAAAGCTGCGCTTTTCGCGAGTTGGTCGTGGGCTGACCTCAGTCTTGCGTGTCGGACGGACGACTTCTTCAGCTTCGTCTTCAGCCTTGGCGGCGCGGGCTTTATCGAGACGCAGCGGGCGACCCGAGGTGCCTTCTTTGGAGAAGAAGCGCTCGACCTCAGTGGTGGTCAGTTGTTTCCAACCACCTTTTTGCAGACCTTTGAGTTCAAGCCAACCAATGCGGGTGCGCGTGAGGCGCTCGACTTCAAACCCGAGCTGGTAAAACATCAGGCGGATCTGGCGCTTCATGCCCTGCTTCAGCACAACATGGCAGCGATACTCGCTGATCATCCAGGTGCGCTCTGCCTTGGCGTAGCCTTCTTCTGTCAGCATGCCTTTGACGAGCTTGGCCATGACAGCGGCGTCCATCGGCTTGTCCACGATCACCTCGTATTCCTTTTCAGCTCCGTGGCTGGGATGGATGAGGTGGTGAGAAAGATCACCACGATTGGTGAGCAGGAGTAGTCCCTCGCTGTCTTTGTCCAGACGACCGACATGATGCAGAGTCTGGAAGGGTTTTGGCAGCAGTGCGTAGATCGTCATGCGATCCTTCTCGTCACTACGGCTGCAAATGTAGCCACGCGGCTTATTCAGTGCGATGACGACGCCCGTTTCTGGACGGGCCGGACGACCATCGACGGTGACTTGGTCACCATCTGCCACAAGGGTGCTGAGATCCTTGATCTCTTTACCATTGATGGCGACGCGGCCCTCAAGGATGATTTGCTCGGACCCCCGGCGTGAGCCGAGGCCGCACTGGCTGAGGAATCGATTGAGGCGCACGATAAGGGGAGCAAGCGGCCCTTTTGGCCGCTAATGCTGGGGAATTACTCGGACTTCGTCTTTGGCAAGTTGGTCGGGAGACGACCTTCTTTCCACAGACCGCGGGTCTTGAGAAGCTTGATGCGTTCACCGCGCTTCAGGACACTGCGCTTGGAGCCGACGGAACCGCCGGAATTTTTGAGGCTGCGATGCTGCGACATGTGTTAGGTTGGTGTTTGGGTTTGGAAAATGGGCGCGGAGAATAGGCGCACACCCCGGAAGCGCAAGGAGTTTGTTGGTTTGTGGCCAAGCGCTCACTGAAACCACCCACGAATGCGATCAAACAACCCTGGGCCACTGGCACGCGGGCGAGTTAAATGCGTCGGTTCACGATGCGTGAATGGTGTAATCGAGCGGACAATGGACAATCTAAACAACAGAGAGAGTGTCTAGAAAACCTTTCAGCTCGGAATCATCTGTTAATGCTGATAGCATTCGCTCATGTCCCGCACCGCACGCCAATCTCTCATCGTCTTTGCAATTGCTGCACTTTATGGCCTTGTCTGCCGGATTCTTTTTGCTGTCCCACAGTTGGAGGGAGTGTTGCAGATCGTTTCATTGGCCTTCATTTATACGATGCCAATCAGCCTTGGTGCTTTGGTCTGTTTTCTTGGTTATAAACTCGACGAACCTAGTCGTTTTTGGAGATACGGTGCACCACCACTGACCATGCTACTGCTTTTATTGGGGAGCCTACTGTTTGCATTCGAAGCATTGATTTGCGTGCTCGTTTCGGCACCTGTCATGATGATTCTTGCGCTGGTCGGCGGATGGATGATGAGCCTGATACTGGCAATGTATGATCACAGCAGACTGCCGATAACCTTGATCCTGCTTCTGCCCTATGTCATTGCCCCCATTGAACAGTTGTGGCAAATGCCCCATGAAACGCGGGTCATGCACAATGCGATAGCAATTCATGCGTCGCCGGAAACGATCTGGAATCAGATTTATCAGGTTCCTGTTATCCAGATCGATGAGCTGCCTGCACAATGGATATATTCCATCGGCTTTCCGCGTCCCATCGCTGCTGTGCTCGACAAACAAGGCGTAGGTGGTCGCCGTCACGCAACCTTTGAGCGTGATGTCTCATTCTATGAAGAAGTCACACTCTGGGAGCCGCAGCACAAACTATCGTTCACAATCGAGGCTGATCCTGAGTTCATCCCACGCACAGCGTTTGATGAACACATCATTGTCGGTGGCAGATTTTATGATGTTCTCGATGGCACTTATGAAATCGAGCCGTCTAAAGAAAAAGAAGGCGTGAGTATTCTGCACCTCTCAAGCACTCACCGTCTCACCACCAGGTTCAACTGGTACGCAGGTTGGTGGAGCGAATGGGTTATGACCCAAATTCAAGGCTCAATTCTCGAAGTAATCCGCAAGCGTTGCGAGAAGCCATCATAGCCTTCACTGAAACCACCCACGAATGCGATCAAACAACCCTGGCCCGCTTGATCGCGGACGACCATAACCCGATGGCGGCTGGGCGACCATGCCTTGATGGGCGTTGCAGAAGTTTTGCGGCACGAGTTCATAGGGCAACTCGTCTTCGTAAGCGGTGCCGCTGGCCTGGCAGGCTGGGCTGGCGAGCTGGCTACTGAGGCGACACAAGGCCACTTTGGTGAGCGGCGGCTCGGTGCGCGGACCGGGCGGAATGTAGCCGAGTTCGACGGCTTTTTTCATGACATCTGCCCAGATCGGGATGGCGAGTTTGCTGCCGTAGCCTTCTTCAATGATCGTCTGCGGCTTGTCCAAGCCGACCCAGACTCCGCAGGTGACGCGGTCGGTGTAGCCTGCGAACCAAGCATCTTTGTAATCATTGGTGGTGCCGGTTTTGCCGCCGCCGATTTCTTTAAAGCCATGCTGTGAGCGCACGCTGGCGGCGGTCCCTTTGTCCATCACTTGACCGAGGATGCGAAGCATGATGTGAGCCACGCCAGGAGTAGTGACTTCGACTTCGATGACGCCGGTGCTGTAGAGGATGTTGCCCGCTTTGTCGGTGATGCGGTCGATGAGGAATGGGCGGCGGCGGACGCCTTCATTCGGGAAGATGCTGAAGGCGCTGGTCAGCTCTTTGGGATTGCCGCCGAGATTGCCAATGAACACCTGCGGTGTGCGCTCGGCGTGCTCACCGATGCCAGCGTTACCCAGAAGACCGAGCACGCGGTCGAGTCCGGCAAAGTTGCCGACGCGGATGGTCATCGTGTTACGGCTCTGCACGAGTCCGGTCATCAAAGTTTG
>JBEBGU010000849.1:0-2374 GCA_040081325.1 Prosthecobacter sp. | reverse complement strand
GAGCACACCACCCGTGGCCGCGCCGACGAGGAAGACGGCGATGATGACCGTGAACCACTGCCCCTGCACTAGCGGTGTCGCGTTCGGCAGCAGATCCTGCAAAGCGGGCTTGCCGATCAGCGGGAAGAGACCCATTTCAAATCCATCAAAGAGCCAGCCAAGAAAGGCGGCGACGAGGGCGGCGATGTATCCGCGACGTGCGGCAGGAGATGGGGGAGTGACTGGTGTGGACATGAGCGGGAAAGAACGCAGAGCGCGGCGCGGATTATTCAGAGGCTCGCTAAGAAAGGAAGGGCAATCTTTCCGAAACATGGACGCAGACAAGACGCAGTGGACGCCTTCGGCTTTTGCCTCTACCACTCACGCCCGTTTCAACCCTTCTTTTTTACTCTTATGCTCACCGGACATCATCTCATCGCAGGTCGCGAAGCCGCCGCCGATCACGCGCCATTTCAGGCCATGAATCCGACGACGAATCAAAAGCTGGAACCCTTCTTTGGTGAAGCCACGGCTGATCTGGCAGATGAAGCCCTGCAAGCCGCTGACGGTGCCTTTGACTCGCTGCGCATGGCCTCGGCTGAAACTCGCGCCGCTTTGCTCGATCATCTGGCGGATGAAATCATGGCGTTGGGTGACGCCTTGCTTGAGCGTGCTCATCAAGAGACTGCATTGCCTATGGCTCGTCTCACCGGCGAGCGTGGTCGCGCTATCGGCCAGTGCAAGATGTTCGCCGCGCTGATCCGTGAGGCTTCGTGGGCGCAGATGAGCATCGACCTGCCTCTGCCTGATCGCGTGCCCGCGCCGAAGCCAGATGTTCGCCGCGTCTTGCTGCCCATCGGCCCTGTGGTCGTCTTTGGTGCGAGTAATTTTCCCTTCGCCATCGGCGTGGTCGGCACTGATACGATCAGCGCGCTGGCCTCAGGCTGCCCAGTCGTGGTGAAAGCGCATCAGGCACACCCCGGCACTTGTGAAATGCTTTCCCGTGCTGTCTTCAATGCTCTGCGTAAAGCGGGCCTGCCAGACGGTTGCTTCTCCATGCTGCATGGCCGCTGTCATGACATCGGCACCGAGCTGGTGAAGCATCCTCTGACACAGGCTGTGGCCTTCACAGGCTCGCTCAAAGGCGGTCGTGCCATGATGGATGTCGCTGCCGCGCGTCCGCATCCCATCCCATTCTATGGCGAGATGGGCTCCATCAATCCGGTCTTCCTTCTGCCCGGCGCACTGAAGGAGCGCGCCGCTAAAATTGCCGAAGGCTACATCGGTGCCGTGACCATGGGCGTGGGGCAGTTTTGCACAAACCCAGCCGTCGTGCTTGGCATCAAAGGCGCGGACCTCAACACCTTCATTCATAGCGCGGGAGCAGGCGCTGAAAAGATCGCGCCACAGACCATGCTGCATCGTGGTATCTGCGAAACCTTTGAAGCAGGCACCGCCGTGTGGAGCACGATTGAGGGACTCAAACTTGCCGGGCAATCCGCTGCTGAGCCTAACAATGAAGCCTCTCAAGCTGCCTGCCGTATCTTTTCCACCACGCTCGATGTCCTGGAGTCGAATGAAGAACTTCAGCGCGAGGTCTTCGGCCCTTGTTCCATCGTCGCTGCTGCGGATTCACTGGAGGAAATGCTCACCTTCGCTCGCGGTCTTGAAGGCCAGCTCACCGCCGCCATTCACGGCACACCCGAAGATCTGCGCGAATACGCAGCACTCGTCCGCGTGCTGGAGCGCAAGGCAGGCCGCATCATCTTCAATGGCTTCGGCACAGGCATTGAGCCATGCCCGTCCATGCACCATGGCGGCCCTTATCCAGCGGCCAGCCACAGCTTCTTTACCAGCATCGGCACGGGCAGCATCTACCGCTTTGTTCGTCCGGTTTGCTACCAGGGTTTCCCAGATGATTGCCTGCCCGCTCCGCTGCAAAATGCCAACACCGCTGGTGCCATGCGCCTCGTCGATAGCACGCTGACGCGCGCTGCCGTGTGAGTTGCGCCCTTTGTTTGTCTAGCGCATGACGCCGCTGAGCCTGCCCCTCGACTACCCGCGCATCAGGCGGGTGAGCAGCTTCCATGAACTCATCACGACACCTTTCGCAGATGGCGTGAACGCCCTCTGCTGGCCGCGCACACTGGTGGGTGATTTTGCTGAAGTGGTGGAGCTTCTGGCAGCAGGGCAGGGGATTACCACTCTGGACGACGCACGACTTCAAGCCCTGCCCGTGAGCGCAGCGGGCCGCGCTGCCATCGAGATACTTTTAGCCGACCAGCGCCTGCTCCGTGAGCACGATCTCGATCCCGTGCTGAACTGCATCAACGGTTATCCACGCGATGAAGAACCGGGTCCCGTGGCCACAGATGTCTTATCCTTCCATGTCGAT
>JBEBGU010000848.1:0-2381 GCA_040081325.1 Prosthecobacter sp. | reverse complement strand
TCCTTCAAGGACTCGGTGATGAGCTTGCCGCTTTCGTCGAGATACTGAACGCGCTCCGTGGCGACGCGGACCTCGACGTTATCGACGTAGTATTTCGTGGGAGGATCGCCGCCGGGGCCTTCACCACCCTCGAAGGGGCCGAGTTCGTCGCCCTCGCCTTCCTTCACTTGATTGCCGCCCTCGGGATCTTCATCGGGAGGAACCACCGTTCCGCCTTCCGGGGGCTCGTAAATCTGCACGGGGTCGCCATCGAAGTCAGGATCGGCAAAGAGGGCGGTGGCCCGCTTGAAGTCCATGATGGTGAAGAAGAGCTTGTTGTAGTCCTCGTTGATGCGCGTGCCGCGACCGATGATCTGCTTGAACTCGGTCATGGAGCCGATGCGCTTGTCCAGGACGATCAATTTGCAGGTCTGCGCATCGACCCCGGTGGACATGAGCTGCGAGGTGGTGGCGATGACCGGGTAGGTTTTCTCCGGGTCGATGAAGTTATCGAGCTGGGCTTTGCCAGCGGGATTGCCGCCGGTGATGCGGACGACGTAGTTCGGATTCGCGGCGGCGAGATCGGCATTGGCATTCACCATGGCCTGTCGCATGCGCTCGGCGTGCTCGATGTTTTCGCAGAAGATGATCGTCTTCGAGAAGCGACTGGTGGCCTTGAGGAACTCCGTGACCTTGGCCGCTACCACAGCGGTGCGCTTTTCCAGGATGAGGTTCCGGTCAAAGTCGCGGTCGTTTTCCCTGTCCTCAATGAGTTGGCCGTGCTTGTCCCGTTGGCCGTCCTCAGGCCGCCAGCCGTCGAGGTCCTTGTCCAGGCCGATGCGGACGACTTTGTAGGGAGCCAGGAAGCCGTCGCTGATGCCCTGCTTCAGCGAGTAGGTGTAGATGGGTTCGCCGAAGTATCCGATGTTGGAAACGTCCTTCGTCTCCTTGGGCGTGGCGGTGAGGCCGATCTGTGTGGCGGAGGAGAAATACTCCAGCACCTGACGCCAGCGGGCGTCATCCGCCGCGCTGCCGCGATGGCACTCATCGACGATGACGAGGTCGAAGAAGTCCCGCGAGAACTGCTTGTAGATGTTGTCTTCCTCCTCGGTGCCGGTCACGGCCTGGTAGAGGCAGAGGTAGATCTCAAAGGACTTGTCCACCGTGCGGTTCGTGACCTTCGTCATGGCGGTGCCGAAGGGCTTGAAGTCGTTCGTCTTGGTTTGATCGGCGAGGATGTTCCGATCCACGAGAAAGAGAATGCGCTTCTTCGCGCCCGACTTCCACAGCCGCCAAATGATCTGGAAGGCGGTGTAGGTCTTGCCCGTGCCCGTGGCCATGACGAGCAGGATGCGGTTCTCGCCCCGCGCGATGGCATCCACCGTCCGATTGATGGCGATGATTTGGTAATAACGCGGAGCCTTGCCAGAACCGTCGTCATAGTAGTCCTGAGCGATGATGGTGAACTGCTCAGGCTTCATGCCCTTGGCCTTGCAATAGCGCGCCCACAACTCGTCCGGAGTGGGGAACTGATCGAGAGGAATCTCACGCGTGACCGTGCCGGTAGTGGCGGTGCGGTCGTGCTCCAGGAAGGCGTCGCCATTCGAGCTGTAGGCAAAGGGTAGATCGAGAATCTCGGCGTATTCGAGCGCCTGCGGCATGCCTGCGCCGACGGATTGGTTGTTGTCCTTCAGCACGCTGCGTTGTTGAGGACGGGGTGGTGACTCGAAGTCAGCTAAGGCACTCACTATCATCAGATTGTGTCTGCCTAATGACCCCACTGTGCCCAGACAGTGACCCCACTGTGCCTGATGAGTGATCTAACTTTGACTAAAGAGTGAGTCAACATGGCCGAGATAATGGCTGAATATTGGCCTAGCTTTGAACCTTTTCTCGACATGGCCTAGCTATGTACGCCTATGCCGATGATTTAACCCGCCAACGAATCCCACTTATGAAGCTCACTCGTGAACAAATGGAGGCAGAAGAAAGGCTTCACCTGAGGGTGCTGGGCTGGTGCCTGAAGCAACGGCGGCGGAGCTGCCATTTGTCCCAGGTCGCTCTGGCCGCTCTGGCCGCTCTGGCCTACCTGTCCCGAGGTGAAGTGCAGCATCTGGAGCACGCACGACATGGCATGAGAGAAGGCACAAAACCACAGCACCAGCATGGCAGGCAATGCCAACTACCCCGCAGCCACCCGAGTGCCCTCGGATGCTGCCTTTCAAACGGCCCAGGATGATCTAGCGGCGGCGGATGCTGCGGTGCTGGCCGCTGAGACGACCTGGAAGCAGAAGATCCAGGAACGTGAGGCGAAGGAGATCGCGTGGGATGCCGCAATCACGGCCCGCGCCAATAACTGTGAGGCGGTGACGCCGAATGATCTGGTGGCACTGGCCAGCACG
>JBEBGU010000103.1:0-9062 GCA_040081325.1 Prosthecobacter sp. | reverse complement strand
TCTTTGCCAGAGCGCTCCTCTACAGTCCCGGCATCCTCGCGGCGGCGCTTTTGTTCTCGGGACAGCGTCTGAAACCCGTGTTCATCCTCGGTGATCTCACGCCCCTAGCTCCCCTTCTCCTCATCTTTGCCTTTGCCACCATGGTGACCATCGCCACACGGATCATGAAACAGGGCGGTCCTGCCATCGGACGCGCAGTGGGCATTTTGCTGGCGGGGATCGCGCTGGTGGATGCTTTGGCAGTCAGCCAGGTGTCTTTGCCCCTCGCATTCGGGTTTGCCGTGCTTGCGCCCATTCTCCGGCTCTGGCAGCGCTGGATCGCTGCGACGTAAAACGAAGGTCCAAGTTCGTCCTCAGTAGAACGGCTTTTCCAATTCTTTCACCCACAGGTTACTGTATGAACGAGTCACAAAACTCGTTCTACTTTTCCCTTTGAACGCCCTGCGCGAAGAGGGAACAGATACATCCCCCATGATAGAGAAGAAAATCAGGCTCGAATACGCGCACCGCATCCTTTTTACCCGCGAGGTCTTCGCGCCTGCCAACACGACCATCCGCGAGCTGCTCCTGCTGGATCACCCCAACAAGGTGCCGCGCGTCCTCATCTTTGCTGATGACCATGTCGCGGCCGCGAATCCTGGTCTGCTCGCCTCCATCCGCACCTATGCCCGCGCTCATGCCGAGGTACTGGATCTGGCAGGTGAGCCAGTCATCCTGCCGGGCGGGGAGCCATGCAAAAACGACTTCTCACTCGTCCAGCAGTGCTGGCAGGCGATCAACGACGCGGCGCTGGACAGGCATAGTTACATCTTCGTGATCGGCGGCGGTGCAGCGCTAGATCTCGTCTGCTTTGCGGCCTCCACAGCGCATCGTGGCATCCGTCATGTGCGCTTCCCGACCACCACGCTCAGCCAGGGCGATGGCGGTGTCGGCGTGAAAAATGGCGTGAACTTCTTCGGCAAAAAGAACTGGGTCGGCAGCTTCGCCGTACCCTTTGCCGTGGTGAATGATTTTGCCTTTCTGGAAACACTGCCTGAGCGCGAGCGACGCAATGGCATCATCGAGGCGATCAAGGTATCCCTCATTCGTGACAAAGCCTTCTTTGAGGAAATCGAGCGTCTGGCAGATGCACTAGCGCGTCTGGAGCAGCCTGCACTTGAGCGCGTGGTGCAACGCAGCGCTGAGCTGCATGTAGATCACATCGCCACGGGCGGCGACCCCTTTGAACTCGGCAGCGCCCGCCCGCTCGACTTCGGCCACTGGGCTGCTCATAAGCTGGAGCAGATCACCCATTTCCAAGTCACTCATGGCGAGGCCGTGGCCATCGGCATGGGAGTGGATCTGGTCTATTCCGTCAAAAAAGGCATCCTCGACGCAGCCACCGCGGAGCGTGTGCTCGGACTCATTGAGCGCATCGGTTTCGAGACCTATCATCCCGGTCTGCTGTCCGAAGGCAAAAGCGGTGAGCCAGTGATCCTCGAAGGTCTGGAAGAATTCCGCGAACATCTCGGCGGAGAATTGACGGTCACGCTGGTGCCCAAAATCGGCCACAAGCTCGAAGTCCACGAGATGGATCGTCACCTCATCCTCGAAGCCATGGACGAACTCCATGAGCGCACACTCGTCTCAGCCTGACCGCCACCTTTCCGCTCCATGAAACTCTCCGCCCTCTTTGCTCTGCTCGCTCTCGCTCCACTCGCCATGGCTGAAACCACGCCTGAATCCTTCTCTGGAGAGATCACGCTCAAAGTCGGCTACAACTACCTGCTCTCCCTTCCTGAAGGCTATGAAGCAGACACGGCCAAAAAGTGGCCGCTGCTCGTCTTTCTCCACGGCGCTGGCGAGCGTGGAGACAATCTGGAACTGCTGAAAAAACATGGCCCGCCAAAGCTGATCGCTGGCGGGAAAAAGTTTGAAGCCATCGTCGTCAGTCCGCAGGTGCCGAATCAGAACATTTGGAACGCCCATGGCGTGAAAGCGCTGGTCGATGACCTCGTGAAGAAGCATCGCGTAGATACCAGCCGCCTCTATCTCACAGGCATCAGCATGGGCGGCTTCGGCACCTGGGACACGGCGCTGGCGTATCCAGACACCTTTGCCGCAATCGTGCCGATCTGCGGTGGAGCAGGCGTCGGATTTGTCATGGCTGATCGCATCAAAGCCCTGCCCTGCTGGATCTTCCATGGCGACAAGGATGGCGCGGTGTCTGTGGACTTCTCCACCAAGATGCACGGAGCTTTGCAGAAAGCTGGAAGCACGGCCAAGCTCACCATCTATCCAGGAGTCGGGCACGATTCATGGACGCAAAGCTATGACAACCCCGACCTCTGGGCCTGGCTCTTCGCTCAGAAACGCGGTTAGCCTCAAGCCAGCCACTCGGCAATCGCCGCGATGACTTCTAGTCGCTGCGCTTCGTTCAGTTCGCCATAAATCGGGATGCTCAGCACCTCGCCCGCCACCCGGTGAGACACCTCACAACCACTGCGTGAGCTTTCTGGCAGATCGGCAAAGCACTGCTGCTGATCCAGCGTGACTGGGTAATAAATATCGCAGCCGATCTTCTTCGCCACGAGGTGGTCACGCAGAGAATCACGCTGACCACCGAGCACGCGCAGCGTGAACTGGTTCCAGATGTGCGTGTTGTGCGCATAGCTGACCGGAAGGACGATTCTGGCATTTTGCGCCGCCAGCCAGGCATCCTGCGTGCTCACGCATTTGCAGTGAGCCGGATCAGCCTGAACCACACCTGTCAGCTTGGACAGCTCCGCGATGTAATGAGCCGCGTTGCGTTGGCGCTCGGAGGTATATTGAGCATAGCGCTTCACTTTCACGCTGAGCATGGCGCATTGCAGCGTGTCCATGCGGAAATTGCCACCGACGTAGTGATGATAGTATTTGGGCTTCGAGCCATGCACGCGCAGCACTTTGGCAAACTCAGCCAGCGAATCGTCATTCGTGACCAACATGCCGCCATCACCAAAGCCGCCGAGATTCTTGCTGGGGAAGTAACTGTAAATGCCGAAATCACCCATCGTGCCGCTGCCACGACCTTTATACAGGGCACCGATGGATTGGGCCGCATCTTCGACAATTCGCAGCCCCTTCTCTTTCGCCAGAGCCAGGATCGGGTCCATGTCCGCGCATTGACCGAAGAGATGCACCGGAATGATCGCCTTCGTTTTGGCCGTGATCTTCTGACGGGCATCATTCACATCCATGTTGAAGCAGATCGGGCAGATGTCTGTAAAGACAGGCACCGCACCGAGCCGTGAAACAGCCCCCGCCGTGGCAAAGAACGTGAAGGCAGGGCAAAGCACCTCGTCACCCGGCTGAATATCCAGCGCCATGAGAGCCAGCAAAAGCGCATCCGTGCCTGAAGAAACCGACAACGCGTGCTTCACACCCACCATGGCGGCGATTTCCGCTTCAAAGGTTTCCATCTCAGGCCCCATGATGAAGCGTCCATGCTTCAGCACCTGCTGAAAGGCCGCTTGGAGTTCGGATTCGAGAGGATGGTTCTGGGCGTTGACGTCGAGAAGTGGGACAGGCATGTGGAGGACGAATGAGTAATGATGAATGAGGAAGGTGCCAGCAAATCCTCACACAGGATCAGTCTCTGAGCACAAGGATCACGGTCTCGAAGGCAAGAATCATGCAGCGAGCAGCCCTTGCTAGGCACAGCCTTTGCTGAGAGATGGGATCATGGGAAAACTTTTCTGGTTTGGATTCATCCTGCTCGTCACCGCCATACCGGCACAGGCCGATGAATGGTGGGCATGGTCATGGCTCGAAGTCTGGCGGCAGGAAAAGAACAGCGCCGGCCTCTTTCTGGCCAATCGTTACGACACCGATGATGCCTTCCTCATGCAACTCGCCAGTCCCCGGTTCAAACGAGAGCTGCTACCATGGCTGGATGGCGGCATCGGACTGTCTTTGTTGCAAATCGCCGACGTCAAATCGGGTGAGCGCCATCTGCAAGGCCGCCCGGAATTGGAATTGAACCCGCACTTCGATCTCACACCCCACCTGCGACTCGACTGGCGGAACCGCATGGAATGGCGCTGGAATGAGGAGGAAACGCTCACCATCCATCGCCTACGACATCGCCTACAACTGACTTGGACACTGCCGGAAGCCATCGGTCCCTGGACACGGATCTTTGCCAGCAACGAATGGCTAACCGACCTCCATCGCCGCCAATTGACTGAAAATCGCGTGGTCCCCCTCGGCCTCAGCTTCAAAACCGGCAAGCACACCGACCTGGACCTATTTTACATGATCGTCTCCAGCAAAACACCCCTCGAATGGCGGCACGAATCGGTACTGGGCACGTATCTGCGCGTGCGGTTTTGAGCGTGATCACATCCGCTCCGTCGTCTGGATGCCGAGGAGGCCGAGGCCTGTCTTCAGGACGCGGCTGGTGGCTTCGCAGAGGGTGAGGCGGGTGTTGCGGACGATGCCCTCACTGCGCAGCACGTTGCAGGCTTCATAGAAGCTGTGGTAGGTGTTGGCGAGTTCGTAAAGGTAGTTGGCGAGCAGGTTCGGGCGGTGGTCGTCGAGGACATCGTGCGCGTTTTCGGCGAACTGGGCCAGCTTGATGGCGAGGGCTCGTTCTGCGGGCTCGGTGATGGCTAGGTCGGCGGTGAGTTCGACGGTGCCTTCCAGCTTTCTGAAAATGGAGCGCGTGCGCACATAGGCGTTGAGGAGGTACGGCGCGGTGTTGCCTTGCAGGCTCAGCATCTTGTCCCAACTGAACTTGTAGTCGGTCAGGCGGTTCTGGCTGAGCTCGGCATACTTCACGGAGCCGCCGCCGATGATGCGGGCGATCTCGTCTTTGTCGGCATCGCTGAGGCCTTGCTCTTTTTCATCGGCTGCCGCACGGGCACGTTCGATGGCTTCGTCGATGACTTCGAGTAGGCCGACGGTTTCGCCGCTGCGGGTTTTAAACATCTTACCATCAGCCCCGAGAATGCTGCCAAAGGCGATGTGGATCATCTCGGTGGTGGCCCCGCGACGTATGGCGGCGGCAAAGACTTGGCGGAAGTGCAACTGCTGAGGCGCACCGACGACATACCAGATTTCGTCCGCTTTCCACTCCTTCACGCGGTAGTCGATAGTCGCGAGGTCCGTGGTGGCATAGAGGAAGCCGCCATCGCTTTTGCGAATGATGCATGGAGCGGCTTTCCACTCGTCCTTGTCGCGGATGAGGAAGGGATCGTTCTCGGGCTTCATGCTGCCATCACTGAAGACCGCCGTGGCTCCTTCGCTGACAGTGGCGATGCCTTTATCCAGCATGTCAGCCACGAGCGGTGCCAGCGCGTCATTGTAGAAGCTCTCGCCGAGGTAGTGATCGAACTTCACGTCCAGTGCGCCATAGACTTTCGCGAGCTGTTCGAGCGTCAGACGCACGCACTCTTTCCAGATGCCGAGGTTTTCTGCATCGCCCTGCTGAAGTTTCACTAACTCTGTTTTGCAGAGAGTGAGCACGGACTCATCGGCTTTGGTGGCGGCATTGACGGCTTTATAAACGGTCACTAGTTCGTGAATCGGGTCGCGCTTCAGTGCCTCATGATCGAGCTGGGTCTTCCAACCATGAATGATCATGCCGAACTGTGTGCCCCAGTCCCCGACGTGATTGTCGGTGATGACCGTATGCCCGATGAAGCGGGCTACGCGCGCCAGACTGTCGCCGATGAACGTGCTGCGGATGTGTCCGACATGCATGGGCTTGGCGATGTTCGGCGCGGAGAAATCGACGACGATGCGTTTCGGTTTCGCCACCAGCGGCACGCCGGCGTGGTCATCTTTGACACTGACGGAGAGCCGCTGAATCAGCGCTGCTTGACTGAGCGTGAAATTAAGGAATCCAGGGCCGTCGATGCTGATCTTTTCACACAGGTCGGCTACCTCCAGCTTATCCACGATCTGCTGGGCCAGTGCGCGCGGATTGAGTTTGAGCTGCTTGCTCAGGATCATCGCTGCATTGCTCTGGTAGTCGCCAAAGCGCGTATCCGAGGCGATGCCGACAGTCGGGGTGAAGCCTTCCGGCAAAGCAATGCCAGCGGCGGTAAAAGCAGCCTGGAGACGATCAGTAAGAACAGCGCGGAACATGGGGCGGCGAAGATAGCGACGATTGGGAATTGTCGAATCTCCTTTTGCTCTCCCGAATCAGATCTCCGTTCCCGGCTCAGCCTCAGCTTTGAAGGTGCCAGTGCCAACGAGTCGCTCGAAGATTGGGCTGGCCATGAGAGTGGTGATCACGGCCATGATGGCAAGCATGGCAAAGATTTCAGCGGAGATGATGCCTTTTTGGAGACCTATATTGATGATGATCAGTTCCATGAGACCGCGAGCATTCATCAGCACACCGATGCCCATGGCCTCACGATTGGAGATGCCAGAAGCGCGAGCCGCAGCCCAGCAGGCCACGCCTTTACCGACGATGGCAGCAGCCAGCACGGCTCCACAGAGCAGCCACAGATAGCCAGTATTCAAAAGACCGAGTCTGGTATTCAGCCCAGAGTAGGTGAAGAAAAGCGGCAGAATGAGGGCGACCGCGAGAGGCTGAGTGCGCTCAATGATCGTGCGATTCACGATGCCGCGAGGCATGGCCGAACCCATGATGAAGGCTCCAAATACCGCGTGGAGTTCGATGTAATCAGTCCACCAGGCACCGAGACACATCAGAGAAAGAAAGAAAGCGTACTCACCATCACTGACTTTGCCGCGTGCTTCGATCCCTGCTGCATAGCGCGTCAGGATTGGGCGGATGATGAGGTGCGCGAGAAGCACATAGCCGATTCCACCACCAATGCTGAGAAAGGCGTGAGACATGTCGCCATTAAAGCTTGCCAGAACGAGAGCGAGCATGCCCCAGGCTGCGGCGTCATCAATGGCCCCAGCTCCAATCGCGACTGTGCCCATGGTGGTTCCCGCCAGACCTTTGAAGTGGATGATGCGGGCCAACATAGGGAAGGCTGTGATGCACATGGAGGCACCCATGAAGATCATGGCATTACTCATCGAAGTCTTTTCCGGGAAGAGCTTCGTGTGATTGTAAAAGAACCAGCCGAGGAGCGCGCCCAAAACGAATGGAGCCGCCATACCGGCAAAGGAAACTGCCACGGAACTGCCGAAGCGTTTCTTCACGATGTCCACACGGAACTCCAAACCGACGACGAACATGTAGAGAGCCAAACCGAGTTGTGAGACCGGAAACAGGACCTTCATGGCATCTGGCGGAAATAATGACTTCGATATATCAGCCGCGAATAGGCCAAGCAATGAAGGCCCCATGCAAACTCCCGCGATCATTTCTGCCACGACTTGTGGCTGGCCAAATCGAGCGGCGATGATGCCCACAACACGACAGACCATGAGAATGAGGGCGAGCTGCAGAAAGAACTGAATAGCAAGTTGGAGATTAGTCATGAGAAGTTTGGTTTCAGTAATTCAGAGTTAGCATCAGGCAGGCAAAGTCGGCATCGTCACCTGCACGATTGTCATTGAGATAGGCTCCAGCAAAGAAGTGGCTGCAGCCGATGAGCATGTCGAGATGCTTGTTCAGGTTGGCATTCACCGTGAAGTCCATTTCAGCTCCGGCATCCCCTTCAGCCCCCATGACACCAGGAATGTCGGCGCGGTCAGAGAAGGACTCGTGAACATCCTGCCCCTGCAAAGACACATGCATCCAGGAGATGGGCTGCCATTCAATGCCGAGACGAATGCGATGCAGCAGCCATGAGTCATCTGTGACCGAGTTCGCGGCATCATCGAAGTCGAAGACATTGTTTCGATACTCACCGCGCACGCGAGCCTGGAAGGTGAACTGCAAATCACCATTCTCCGGCAACGCAACGACCGGCACACGCGTATCTCCTGCCTGAAGGCTCAGGGAGAGCAAGAGAAGTGTGATGGAAGACAAGAGGCGCATGAATTGCGCTCTATGCTTCAACGATCACACCTCAAAACAAAAATAGACTCTCGCGATGGCGGTCATCGCGAGCGAGCATAAGGGAAGATGTTCGGAGTACCGTTTTCAAGCGGTTCTTTGAAGCCCCTAAGTCTGACTCATTTTGCTATGCTTGGCGCTGCTCCGAACGCTGAGGACCATCATGCAAAAACTTCAGGAATCACAACACCTTTGTCACCCACCGTGAAGGGACGATTGCTGGGGGACATGACTACCTCATCGACGGGAAGGCCGAGACTCCAGCCGATGGTGCTGAGAAAGTCCTGCACAGCGACCTGCTTGTCAGCCACGGCCATGCCTTCCTTGTCGCTTGAGCCGTAGATGAAACCGCCTTTGACACCGCCACCCGCGAGCAAAGTCGAAAACACTTTCGGATGATGGTCGCGTCCGCCATTGCCGTTGATTTTGGGTCCGCGTCCGAATTCGGAACATAGGACAACGAGTGTGGTTTCAAGCAGACCTTTTTCACTGAGGTCTTCGATCAGTGCGGCCAGGGCCACGTCTAGCTCAGCTCCTTTCTCTTCCATCGCTTCTTCGATATTGTTGTGCATGTCCCAACCACCGCCGGCGACTTCGATGTAGCGTATGCCTTTTTCAACAAGGCGCCGAGCAAGAAGGAACCCCTGCCCCAGTTTGTTCCGACCGTACTTATCGCGCACTGCGTCTGGTTCATCGCCTAGTTGAAAGGCTTCAAGATCCGTGCTGGACATGATGCTGACGGTCTTGTCGTAGAACTGCGTGTAGCTTTGTACACCAGCGGTCTGGAAGCGCTCGCGGAAACCCGCATCAAGCTTGTTGAGCATCGCTAAACGTTTGTCGAGCACATCAGCACTGACTTCACTCTTGGAGTATTGCAGGCCGACATCTGGATCGAGAATAGGTAGCGGGGCAAAGCTGGAGGGAAAGAAGCCATTGCCATTCTGCGGCTGACGGTTCACGCAGACATTGGAGGGCAACGTCTTGTGGCTAGGGCCTTTAAAATGCTGCGCCCATGCTCCGATGTTCGGATGCTTGATAGTGCCACGCTGCTCGTAGCCACTGCGGATCAAATATTGCCCACTGGCATGGACGCCGGTCTTCGAGGTCATAC
>JBEBGU010000847.1:0-2387 GCA_040081325.1 Prosthecobacter sp. | reverse complement strand
CACCCGGAATCTCTTCAGGCGTGAGCACGGTGCGTGCGACTTCCTCTTTGAGCAGCGTGCGGAACTTCACACGCAGGCGGTGGATGAGGATGCGGGTAGCGATCTCGCTGGAGCCGATCTTCTCGGCGATCTCTCGACCGGTGGGCGGTTCTTTGTCCCACATCAGGTAAGGTAGCAGCAGGTCGAAGACTTCTTTGCGGCCCGCAGCTTCGTAGGCCTCGCGGAGACTCGCACGCACGCTGGCGAGCAAATCCTGCGCCCAGATCTGCGTGAAGAACGCGTCGGGATCGCCCGCGGTTTGCGGCTCGTGAGTGTAGCGTTCTTCGGCGGCCATTTCGTCAAAAGAGAGGTGCGGGATACCGCCGCCGCGTTTTTGCGTGCCGAGATAACGAAAGTGGTCGCTGAGCTGATGCTTCAGGACGCCGAGCAGCCAGGAGCGGAGCTTTCCGGCCCCCCGTTGCGCTGATTGGAGGGCGTCTTCCGTCATGAGTCTATGAAAGAAAGCCTGCGTGAGATCCTCGGCATCATGTGATGCGTGACCGCTACGGCGCAGGAAGGCGTAGATGGGATACCAGTAGCCTTTGCACAGCTCCTCCATCGCCCGCGCCGCCTCGTCGGCATTCCCGCCCTGCACGGCCTGGACGAGTGTCCAGTGCGTGGAGGGAAAGTCGGAGTAGCGAGAGGCGTCGGGCATATCTGCTGCGACTGATTTGCCATGTCTCGGCCCAAAGAGGAAGCTCCAATACCTACCAGCGAAGAGTTTTTGAAAAAAAGTTCGGCATCAGATGAAGCAACGAGGCGCGAAGCGAAAGGGAGGCATGGGAGGAAAGTTTGATCGGAGATTGGGGCAGCCAATGTGATAGATTCATTCTTTCTGCCCCCATTTGCTGTCAGCTCATTTTCTATTCGCCGTCGTCAGCGGCGTAACGGGATCAGGAACGCGGCGGCCTTGCAGTTCGTTGAGGCGGCACGTGGGGAGATGTGGCAGCACATGCTTCGCAAAGAGATCGCACTCATCGAGATGCGGGTAGCCGCTGAGGATGAAAGCGCGCATTCCCATGTCCATGTAGCGATTCAGTTTGGCGAGGACTTGATCGGGATCACCGACGATGGCGCTGGCGCAGCCGCTGCGGGCGAGACCGATGCCGCTCCAGAGATGGGGCTCGATGTAGAGATCGGTGCTTTGGGCGCGGAGCTCGTCCTGGCGTTTTACACCGGCGCTTTGACTGTCCTGCGAGCGTGCCTTGATCTCGGCTCCCTTGGCGGCGTCGAGCTTGGAGATGAGTCGATCTGCCGCAGCGCGGGCCTCGGCTTCGGTTTCACGGACGATGACGTGGGCGCGGAAGCCGAAGTCGATCTTGCGACCATAGGCAGCGGCTTTTTCTGACATGACGCGCATGGTTTCGGCGATGCGGTCCTCGGTCTCAGGCCACATGAGAAAGACGTCGCAGTGCTTAGCGCACAAATTCTGCGCAGCGGGTGAGATGCCGCCGAAGTACATGAGCGGGCCGCCGTTCTGCTGGTAAGGCTTGGCGGGTTCGGTGTTTGGGAGACTGATATTGTAGAACTCTCCCTTCCATTCAAACGGACCATCGGTGCGCCAGAGGCCTTGGAGGATCTGGATGATCTCACTGGCGCGGGCATATCGGACTTCATTGCTCTCCTTCATGCCCGGCATGTCAGAGGAGATGATGTTGATGCACAGGCGGCCTTTGGCGATGTGATCCACGGTGGCGAGCGCTCGCGCAAGCATCGGCGGCCAGACCTCGCCCATGCGGAGGGCGACGAGCTGATTGATCTGCGATGTCTGCGGTGCCATGGCCGCAGCGAAGGCCAGCGCGTCTTGACCAGCGATCCAACCGGAGGGCAGCAGGATGTTTTGATAGCCGAGCTCATCCGCCTTCTTCACGATGTCGCCACAATGCTCGTAACTTGAGCGCAGGGAATCATCTGGCACGCCGAGGAATTCATAGTCGTCAGAGCAGAGGGCGGAGAACCAGGCAACTTCACATTGGCGATCTTGAGTGCGGATGGCGGGTAGATTCATGATACGGAAAGAGATGGCTTCATGTCCAGGCGGACACCAACAGGTGGTTATCATCTACATGGAAACGCATTATGGGATCAATCAAACAATTCCATTGATGCCATTGAGCCAACAAATTAGGGCCAATGCCTCTCGTATAAACTCAGAGCCTATCCGGTGAATAACCATGATTAAATCAAAGGGGCTGGCGTTGGCAGATCCACGCGAGAAGGGTTGGTTTGGCGCGTCGAGTTTTGGGTGTACCTTTAGCAGTGGTGAGCCGCCGGGCCAGCACGCCCTGAAGGCGATGTACACATTGCCCGTGTCGTAGCTGCGGCTCGCGGCGGGGAGCTTGCCGCCC
>JBEBGU010000102.1:0-9090 GCA_040081325.1 Prosthecobacter sp. | reverse complement strand
GCCAGTGGCCGGTACGTGAGGTTTTGCACGTCGATGATGCGAAACGCGAAGTTTTGTTCATGGCGAGTGGTTTGAAATCTGGAGAAGACCCCTATCACCTCCATCTCTGCCGCGTGAACATTGACGGCAGCGGCTTTCAGCAACTCACCGCAGGCGATGGCAATCACCGCATCGAGTTCTCACCCAAACGTGATTTCTTCATCGACACCTGGTCCCGCGCCGATCACTCGCCAGTCACCGAACTGCACCGTGGCAGCGATGGTGGCCTTGTGTGCGAGTTGGAGAAGGCAGATGCCACAGTACTAATCGCCGCTGGCTGGACAATGCCGGAGCGCTTCGTTGCGAAAGGGCGTGATGGCAAAACCGACATCCATGGCGTGATCATCAAGCCGTCGAACTTTGATCCGTCGAAAAAATACCCCATCGTAGAGAACATCTATGCGGGGCCGCACTCTGCCTTCGCGCCGAAGGAATTTGGGAGACTGCTCGGCCATCACACCATGGCCGAACTCGGCTTCATCGTCGTGCAGATGGACGGCATGGGCACGAATCATCGCGGCAAGGCCTTCCATGACTTGTGCTGGAAAAACCTCAAAGACGCCGGATTCCCAGACCGCAAACTTTGGATCAAAGAAGCCTCTAAATCACGCCCATGGATGGATTTGAGTCGCGTCGGCATCTACGGTGGCAGTGCGGGTGGGCAGAATGCGATGCGTGCATTGCTCGATCATCACGACTTCTATAAAGTCGCCGTCGCCGATTGCGGCTGCCACGACAACCGCATGGACAAAATCTGGTGGAACGAGCAGTGGATGGGTTGGCCAATCGATGAGAGCTACAAGCTCAGCTCCAACTTTGAAGACGCTCATAAACTGCAAGGCCACCTTCTCCTCATCGTCGGCGAGCTCGACACGAACGTCGATCCTGCCAGCACGACGCAAGTCGTCGGCGCTTTGCAGAAAGCTGGCAAGACCTTTGATTTCATGCCCATCGTCGGCACTGGCCACGGCGCTGCGGAGACGCCGTATGGCTCAAAGCTGCGGGCAGAGTTCCTGGTGCGGCATTTGAAGCCGTGAGCAACTAAGTCACTTCTGCTTAATCTCAAACGCATCCAAGTAAGGCAGCGTGATCTGCGGCGGCATGCCGCCGAAGGGCTGGTAGGCGGGGAGCTGGATGATGCTCATGCTGTGCGGCTGGCTGGCGATGAAGAACATCGTGTCGGCGCAGTCGGCGCAGGTGATCATGGCTTCCTTGTGCTTTGCTGATGGCTGCACGGGGCGCTTTTTGACGAGCGGCGTGTCGGCCTCACCGGGAGCGTATTCGGAGAGGACGATGCCGTGTGCACTGAGCTGCATTCGGGCAGTGAGCAGCATGCCGTGGACGGCCCACTTGCTGGCGGTGTAAGGCACGCCGGCATAGGAATCATAGCCGTGACCGGCAGTCGAAGAGACGACGACGATCTTGCCGCCGCCATTCGCTGCCATCGGCTTCGCGACGGCTTGGATCATGTTCGCCACTCCGATGACGTTGATCTCCATGACCTTCCGCCAGCTTTCCTCGCTGGCGATTCGAGTAGGATCGGTATGCGCCATGAAGCGGTCGGGTGTGTTGATGCCTGCGGTGTGGATGAGTGCGTGCGGCGTGCCGTGTTTGAGCACTTCCTCCATCGCCGTGGTGATGCTGGTGCTGTCCACCACATCACAGACGATGGGGATGATGTTTGGCGAACGCGCGGCGCTTTCCTGGAGCGACTCCAGCGTGCGTCCAAACACAAACGTCTTCGCGCCGGCCTGAGCGAAACGCTTGGCCGCTACCTGTCCCATGCCACCGCCACCGCCAGTGACGATCACGATTTTGTCTGTCCAATTTTGATCCATGCCCTGATGCTAGGCGATGCCGCGAGATTCGTCTAGTTTGTGACATTGGCAAAATTTGGTGTGCGTGCTGCCAAAGCGTCCAAGACGACCGCCCAGTGTGGCGATTAGATCTCAGCTCATCATGAGCAAACACGTCACCATCCTCGGCGCAGGCGTCATCGGCCTCAGCACGGCGCTTTACTGCGCGCGGCGCGGCATGTCCGTCACGGTGATCGAAAGAAAAGCACAGCAGCGGGATGGCTGCTCCTTTGGCAACGCGGGCATGATCGTCCCGAGCCACTTCATTCCGCTCGCTGCGCCTGGCATGGTGAAACTGGGCTTGAAGTGGATGTGGAATCCCGAGTCACCTTTTTACATCAAGCCACGACTCAATCTCGATCTCATCACGTGGGGACTGCGCTTCTGGCAAGCTTCCACGAAACAGCGTGTCGATGCAGCAGCGCCAGTGCTGCGTGATTTGAGCCTGCTGAGCCGCCAATGTTTTGAGGAGATCGGACTTGATTTCGGTCTCGTGAAAAAGGGCCTGCTCATGCTCTGCAAAAAGCAGCAGACACTCGATGAAGAAGCTCACATGGCCGCTCAAGCGCGTGGGCTCGGCATTCCTGCTGAGGTGCTCGATGCTAAAGCCACCGCAGCGCTTGATCCTGCTGTGACGATGGATGTGGCGGGCAGTGTGTTCTTTCCCAAAGACTGCCATCTATCACCTGGACGCTTCATCACTGCGATGGAAGAGGAGCTGAAGCGCTGTGGTGCTGAGATACTCTGGGAAACAGAGGTTAAGGGTTTCCACACAGAAGCTGGAATGCTCAAATCCATGCAGACGAGTCGCGGTGAAATCACCAGTGATGAGTTTGTGCTTAGCGGTGGCATTTGGTCAGACGAAACTGCCCGAGCACTGGATCTCAATCTGCCGATGCAAGCTGGCAAAGGCTACAGCCTGACGGTGAAGAACCCGCGCCAACTACCCGAGCTATGCAGTATCTGCACTGAAGCACGCCTTGCCGTGACGCCAATGGATGGAGCCCTGCGCTTCGGTGGCACGATGGAGATGGCAGGAATCGATGAAAGCATTAATCCACGTCGCGTGCATGGCATCATCCGCGCTGTGCCAGATTACTTCCCGGCCTTTCAAGAAAGCGACTTTGCCGACATCCAACCCTGGAGTGGCCTCCGCCCCTGCTCCCCCGATGGTATGCCCTACATCGGCCGCACCCAACGCTGGAAAAATCTCACCATCGCCACCGGCCACGCGATGATGGGGCTGAGCTTGGCTCCAGCCACAGGCAGAATCGTCGCCGATCTGCTGGCTGGCGAGAAATCACCCGTGGCGCTTGAGTTGCTTTCACCGGATCGGTTTGCGTGATGAGAGGTGAGGCATCGATTTGAAGGAGAGAAATTAGCGCGGCTGAACGTTTGTGGGTGGCAGGTTGAGCGTCTGAGGTCATAGTCAGGTGTTCACTTTCTTTTACCTTCATGGACTCGCTTTTCTCATTGCCGCATCGCCCGTATTCATTCCCGCTTTTGGGTGAATTTCAGTCGCTACCAACCGCAATTCTTGGCGCTACTCTGTGATGGATTTGGGCGCTTTCGATTTTCAGCCGCGGACACGACTCGTCTTTGGCAATGGCACGCTGGCTCGTGTCGGTGAGCTTGTGCATGAGTTTGGTGGCACTCGCGTGCTCATTGTCAGTGATCCTGGTATCGTCAAAGCAGGCTATGTTGCGCGAGCGGTGGCTTTGCTTGAGGCGGCTGGTTTAGCTGTGCAGATCTATGGTGAGGTGCGTGAAAATCCAAGCACCGAAGATGTCGATCACTGCGTCGCCGCCGCTCGTGATTTCGAGGTGGACTTCATCATCGGTCTCGGTGGTGGCAGCAGCATGGATACCGCGAAGGGGTGCAATTTTATACTCACCAATGGCGGACGCATGCACGACTATTGGGGCACGGGAAAGGCCACGAAGCCGATGCTGCCGATGATCGCCATCCCAACCACGGCTGGCACGGGCAGCGAGTGTCAAAGCTATGCTTTGATCTCTGATGCTGAGACGCATGTGAAGATGGCCTGCGGTGATCCAAAGGCGGCGGCAAAGGTCGCTATCCTAGATCCTGAACTCACCGTTTCTCAACCTCACCGCGTCACCGTTTGCACGGGTATGGACGCCATTTCTCACGCACTGGAGTCTGCGGTGACGAACAAGCGCAGCAGCATTTCCGCCATCTTTTCGCGGGAGGCCTTTAAGCTCTGCCATGCAGGCTTCAGCCGCGTCCTGCGTGATTCCTCGGATCTCGATGCACGCGCGATGATGCTCCTCGGAGCGGCCTATGCAGGCACGGCTATCGAGAACTCCATGCTAGGTGCGGCCCACTCCTGCGCTAACCCACTGACCGCCAAGTTTCATGTCGTGCATGGAGAAGCGGTGGGCGTCATGTTGCCTCACATCATTCGTTTCAATTCGGCTCTGCCTGAGATCGCAGCTATCTACGAGAGCTACTTTGATGGCGACTTAGCCGACCGCCTCAGTGAGCTACTTTGGGAGGCTAAGATGCCCGGCAAGATTTCCCATTACGGAGTCACTGAAGCCGATTTGCCAGATCTCGCCGAAATGGCTTTGAAGCAGTGGACCGCTCAGTTTAATCCGCGCTCACTTACCATGGACGACTTCGTTGGCTTGTATCGCGCAGCTCTTTGATCAGGTGTGTTGGTGCCATTCAGGAATCGCACGGTGATTACAGCCCGCGCCGCCCATGCTGTCGTGTGCGGAACTCAGCCGGGCCGCAGCCGAACTGGCGCGCAAACATGCGTGTGAAGTAGTGGCGGTTGGGGAAGCCGTTTTGCACAGCGACCTGATCAATCGTCTTGTCAGTGAGGGCCAGCGCCTCTCCTGCAAGTCGGAGTCGGGTATTCAAAACATACGCCGCCGGGGTGAAGCCTGTGTGCTCGCGAAAGGAGCGGATGAAGCGCTCCACGCTCATGCCCGAACGCTCTGCAAGAAAGGGATTCGAGAGATCGGAATGCGGAGCCTTCTGGATGAGTGCCAGAATCTCCAGCAAGCGGTCTGGCATCGTTTCTGGCACAGGCGCGTCCCACTCGGCAAAGATCGCGTGCAGCAGCGCGGCGCTTTGGTGATGCACTCGCTGATCACGCACAGCGCTGGCGGCCTGCTGATGGGTTTCAACCACCGCACTGACCAAGGCCTGAAGCAGAGGATTCATCGGCAGAGTCACAGGTACCTCCGCGACCTGCCCAGCCAGTCGATTCACCGTAAAGTGCAGCCAGAAGTGGCAAGCCAATCCAGGTCCGCAGCAGTCAAAGATCGTATTCGCAGGGATCAGCACGAAGCGCTCAGGACCGAGCGGAATGTCCCGTCCCTGAAAGCGCAGATGACAGCCAGCTTTGGGGTTGTGATACAGACGCCAAAAGGGACTGTCCACACCCTCGAGATTCCAGTTATCCAGCGCCGCTTGAAAGCCACTTTCATGAATCAAAAAAGACGAGAGGCTGCCTCTGGACACACCTGAAAGACTGACGCCCCAGGGCGTGGTGTAGTTCAGATACTTGTGGCGTTTTGGCATGAGGTGAAATTAATCAGATACGGGTTGTGATGGAAACTTGCTATCAAATAGAATCAGTCTCGCACCCGCTTTGCAGGATAAGATACAAAACTGGCATAAGTAGGCATAGCCCGGCGGCGTTTGTATCGACAACATTATGTCGTCAATGTACAGGCTTCTCATCACCCTCCTGATTTCATCTTCGTTGCTCGCTGCGGAAGCGGTCCTGCCAGATGATCATGCTCAACGCATGGCGCGCGGCCTGAAGACTTTCGATCAGGAAGTCTCCGCTATCTTGAAGCAGAACTGTCTCGGCTGTCACGGCGGTGAAAAGGTGAAGAGTGATCTCGATCTCGCCACACGCGAGGATCTGCTGCGCGGTGGTTCGCATGGTCCGGCGGTGGTGCCGTTTGATGCGAAGAGCAGCTCGCTGATCGATCAAATCAATCACGTCAAAGAACCACACATGCCCGATGGCAAACCCAAACTCTCCGCTGAAGTCATCGCCAAAATCACCGCCTGGATCAACGATGGCGCTCCCTATACAGAGCCACTCATTGCCGGGAAGAAACCCAAACGCGATGCCTCAATCGTCACGGAGGAGGACCGCCAGTGGTGGTCCTTTCAGCCGCTGAAGAAGGTGACGGCGAAGTCCATCGATGAACTGCTTCTGAGGAATGCGAAAGGCATGATCTTCAACCCGCCCGCCGATAAGGCAGTGCTGGTGCGGCGGTTTTATCTCGATCTCACCGGGCTGCCGCCTGATTCATCTGATCAGACGGATCTGTCTGATCTGACGGATCGTTTGCTCGCCTCTCCCCGCTACGGTGAGCGCTGGGCGCGTCATTGGCTCGACGTGGCACGCTTCGCAGAAAGCACGGGCTTCGAGCAGGACTACGACCGGCCCTATGCCTTCCATTATCGTGACTTCGTCATCAAGGCGCTGAACTCCGACATGCCGTATGATCAGTTCGTGAAATGGCAGCTCGCGGGAGATGAATACAAGCCTGGTGATCCGCTCGCACTTGCCGCCACCGGCTTCCTCGGCGCGGGCGTATTTCCCTCGCAGATCACCGCGAACGAAGTCGAGCGCACGCGCTACGATGCCATGGATGACATGCTCAGCACCACCAGCAGCGCCATGCTCGGACTCACCGTGGGCTGCGCGCGCTGCCACGATCACAAATTCGACGCATTTCCGACACGCGACTACTACCAGATGCTCAGCACCTTCACGACGACGACGCGCATGAATGTGGATGTGCATCCCGATGGCAAGATCACCTCCGCCATCACCACGATGGATAAAAAGAAAAGCACACCCGACGTGCCGGGTGCCACGCGCATGATGATCTGCGGAGAGGGCTACGACCCCATCGTCATGCACACACAGGGCGGTCCTTTTTTCGACAAAACCTTCGTCTTGAAGCGCGGGAATCCTGATCTCAAAGATGGCGAAGCCACGCAGGGTTTCCTTCAGGTGCTCTCGCGTCCTGGTGATGAAAAACGCTGGCAGTGGCAGCCGCCGAAAGACGCCAGGACCTCCGGTCGTCGCCGCTCGCTGTCGAACTGGATCACCGATGTCGATCACGGTGCCGGTGCCCTGCTTGCACGCGTCATCGTCAACCGTCTGTGGCAGCATCACTTTGGCACTGGCATCGTCCCCACACCGAATGACTTCGGCAAAACCGGCACACAGCCGAGTCAGCCCGAGTTGCTCGACTGGCTCGCGGGACAGCTCATCGCGAACGGCTGGCAGTTGAAGCCGCTGCATCGGATGATCATGCTCTCGCATGCCTACCAACAAAGCACGCAACGCGAGCCCGCCAAAGAAGCCGCTGATCCCGCGAACGCACTCTTCATGCGGCGTGTCCCACAGCGTCTCGAAGGCGAGGCGATCCGCGACTCAATGCTCGCCGTCAGCGGTTCACTAGATGAGACAATGTATGGTCCCGGCACGCGCGATGAGAACAGCAAGCGCCGCAGCATCTACTTCAACATCAAACGCAGTCTGCTCATCGGCAGCATGGTCGCCTTCGATCTGCCTGAACCGCTTGTCAGTCAGGGCAGCCGCCCCACGACGACCGTCGCCCCGCAGGCACTCATTCTCATGAACAGCCCGCAGGCGCGAACATGGGCTGCTGGACTCGCGAAGCGCATCGCCAGTGCTGGCGATGTGAAACAGCAAATCACCCGCGCCTACGCCCTCTGTTTTAATCGCCCGCCCAATGCGGATGAACTCGCGCAAGGCAGCGTCTTTCTCCAGCAAGGCGGCGATCTCACCGACTACTGCCAGGTGCTCCTTGGCTTGAATGAATTCGTGTATGTGAACTGAACCCGATGACTGCCATGAACTCACCCTCACATTTCTCCCGCCGTCATCTCCTGCAACGCGCAGGCGGTGGCTTTGGCATGTTGGCTGCTGCTGCGATGCTCGAACGCGATGGCTTCGCTGCAAGCTCACTCAATCCCTTTGCACCCAAGGTGCCAATGCAGGTCGGCGGCAAAGCGAAGTCGATCATCTGGATCTTCACCAATGGCGGACCGTCGCAGGTGGACACATGGGATTACAAACCTGAGCTGAAAAAGCGCGATGGCAAAGCTCTCGACGGCTTTGATCCCAAGACCGGTTTCTTCCCTGGCTCTGTGGGACCGCTGATGGCCTCGCCGTTTGAATTCAAGCAGCATGGACAGAGCGGCACATGGGCGAGCGAGCTGTTTCCAAAGATCTCCATGCATGTCGATAAGATGTGCTTCATCCACTCCTGCTGGACCGGGTCGAACAATCACTCGCCCGCGCTTTTCATGATGAACACTGGCGCGACGCGTATGGGCTATCCCTGCGTCGGCTCATGGGTGAATTACGGACTCGGCAGCGAGAGCGATTCACTGCCCAGCTTTGTCGTGATGAGTGATCCGCTCAATCGCGGCCTGCCCAAAGGCAGCGCGGCGAACTGGGGCGCGGGTTTCCTGCCGAGCATCTATCAAGGCACCTGGCTGAAGCCCTCGGGTGCGCCCATCGACAACCTCGCCGTGCCCGCTTCGCTCACGCCGAAGCGTCAACGTGCGCAGCTCGACCTGCTCGCGAAGCTGAATCGTGGCGCGCTCGCCGAATCGCCCATCGAGAGCGAACTCAATGCGCGCATCGAGAGCTTTGAACTCGCCTATCGCATGCAGACCGCAGCACCTGAGGCTTTTGATGTCAAAGGCGAGCCTGAGCACATCCAGAAGCTCTATGGCTTGAATGAAAAACACTGCGGTCACTTCGCCGCACAGTGTCTCACTGCGCGCCGCATGGTGGAGCGCGGCGTGCGCTTCATCCAGATCTACAGTGGCGGTATGGAGAACCAGCAGAGCTGGGATGGTCACAACGACATCGCAGGCAATCATCGCGGCTTTGCCAATGAGAGCGACCAGCCCGTTGCCGCGCTCATCTCCGATCTGGAACAGCGCGGTCTGCTGGATCAAACGCTCATCATCTGGGGTGGCGAATTCGGACGCCTACCCATCTCTCAAAAAGCCGCCAAGCCAGGCCGCGATCACAACCCGCACGCCTTCACTGTCTGGATGTGCGGCGGCGGCGTCAAAGGCGGCTACCACCACGGCGAGAGCGACGAGCTAGGCTTTAAGGCAGTGGTTGATAAAGTCAGCGTCCATGATC
>JBEBGU010000846.1:0-2391 GCA_040081325.1 Prosthecobacter sp. | reverse complement strand
GGTTCACCTGCGCGGCCGTTTTGGCGATGCGCTGGCTGACATCAAACATGGTCACCGGGGTGAAATTCATCCGGCTGGCGCGGAAGGAGGCTTCGTTTTCCCGCCAGTCCAAGCCGAGCGGTGAGACGATGCCTGCACCGGTGATGAAGATACGCTGGGGGAGGGGAGTGGGCACGGTGGAGATGAAGAGAGAACGACGAGCGCGTTCAGTTGGATTCCCGCGCTTGAACACCCTGCACGAACTGCCACTATCACGCCCCGCTTATTTTGGTTTAAAGGAATGCGGCATTGAGTGCAAATGTTTGGTGAACGCTGGCAACAAATCCTGAGAGCCAAGGGTGACGAAATCGCCCTCTGGCAGCTTGACGGGCCTGTGTCTTATCACGGGTTGGAAAAACGTGCGCGTGAGTTGCCACCTCAGTCCTGCGCGCAGCTCGGTAAATTTTACCTCGCACAGGGAGATGGACTGGATGTGACGGTCGCCTTGCTCGCTGGATTTCTCGGCGGTCTTCCCGTGCAGGTGGTGGAAAAAGATCGTCAGCGGCGCGTGCCTGTTTCTCCGCCACCCGCAGGCACGGCACTGGTGAAGCAAACGGTTGGTAGCTCTGGCGTGCGGCGCTGCCAGTTCTTCAGCTTTGATCAAATCGCTGCTGATGTGGACAGGCTTCACATGACGCTGCGTCTCGATGAATGCAGCGTCGCACTGGCGCCGCTGAGTGTGGCGCATTCCTTCGGTCTCACGACCACGGTCTTGCAAACGCTACTGCATGGCCTGCCCACCCACTGGCTGCCCACGCCTTTCCCCACAGGCATGACAGAGGCTCTGAAACAACATGAGAGTGTCTTCTTGCCCGGTGTCCCGGCGATGTGGAAGGCTTGGCTGCTTTCGGAATTGGATCTGAGTCGCGTGCATCTCGCCGTCTCTGCGGGCTCAGTTCTCACGCTGGATCTGGAGTCGCGAGTAAAGGCTGCCTTTGATCTGAAACTGCATAATCTTTACGGCACCAGCGAGTGCGGCGCGATCAGCTATGATGCCACTGAAACGGCGCGATTTTCAGCGCATGATCTCGGCACTCTCATGCCAGGAGTCGCGGTCACCATCCAGGGCGAACGTTTGCATGTCATCAGTGATGCGGTGGGTCTAGGTTACGATGAAACATTGGCTGGTGAAGTCTTTGCCGCATCTGAACATCTGACATCTGACGTGATTCAAGTCGTGGGCCGCCAGCTCATGTTCGAGCGTTGCATCGGCGCAGGCATCAATGTCGCGAGCCGAAAGCTGAGTCCTTCTGAAATCGCTGCCAAGATCAGCGCTAGCTTACAGGTAACTGATGTGCGCATTGATGGCGCACCCAGCCGTGATCCAGAGCGGGTCCAAGACATCGTATGTCATTTGGCTGTGCCACCGGAGTCACTGACGCAGGAGTTTAAAGCTAAAGCCTGCGCCGCCCTAGCGCCATGGGAAGTGCCGCGTCGGTGGCGCTGTCTGGACTGACGACAAAGCACGCAAAGACAGCATTTTACTTTGTGTTCACGCGGCTCTTTGCGGTTAAATGGAGCGCTTATGAAACCTGTTTTTGAAAAAGTGCCGTGTCGTGATTGGGAATCCTTTCACTGCGAGACCGTCCACGGGCCTGACTACGGCACGCGCTGGCATTTCCATCCTGAGTACCAAATGACCTTGGCGATCCGCAGTCGCGGCCATCGTGTGGTAGGGGACAATATCGCTCCACTGACCGATGGCGACCTCGTGCTGCTTGGCTCCAATCTCCCCCATGTATGGCATCAGGATGAAGGCGTCGGTGCCTCAGTGGACGCGGTGATTGTGCGCTTCACGGACAGCTTCCTTGGCAAAGATTTCCTGCAACTGCCGGAGATGGAAGGCGTGCATCGCCTGCTACGGCGCTCGGCTCGCGGGCTTGAAGTGCGTGGTGCGGCACGAACGAAAATCACCCAGCGGATGCGTCGTCTCGCCGAGGTGGATGGGTTGACGCGGGTCGTCGAGCTTCTCGCCATTCTCGATGAACTGTCGCGGTCCAAGGATCTGCGTCCGCTCGCCAGTGCTAGCTATGAGCCGACTCTTCATGCTGGCGATCAGGATCGGATGCAGCGCGTGTGCGACCACATCAATCAACATCTTGTCGATGACATCGACCGAGCTCAGCTCGCCAAACTCGCGCATCTAAGTGAAGGCGCCTTCAGTCGTTTCTTCCGCTCACGTACTGGCAAGACGGTGCCCGAATACATCAACGAAGTGCGCATTGGCCGCGCATGTCGCATGATCGGTGAGGACCAGCAAAACATCACCGACATCGCCCTCGACTGCGGCTACCGGAACCTCGCCAACTTCAACCGCCGCTTCCGTGAAGTCGTCGGCTGCACCCCGCGTGA
>JBEBGU010000845.1:0-2393 GCA_040081325.1 Prosthecobacter sp. | reverse complement strand
GCAAAGTGACGTGGGCCATCGCCAGCGGGCAGTGAGACGAAGGGCGGATCGTTCGGCGTGAGCGTGCCTTTTTGCGCATCGAACTTCCAGACGAGGATCTGATCCAAGCCGAGATCGACATGCAAAACGAAGCGCCCGGAGGGCTCAGCCTCGATCATGTGCGCGTGCGTTTGATCATGACCGCTGATGGCGAAGCTGCCAGGAGGCGCGTGGGCGGCTTTCGTTGGCCCCACGGTGCCTGCGTCCTTCTTGATGTCTGTCGCTTCGCCGAGACTGCCATCCTCCTTGATCGGCAAGACGGCCACGGAACCACCGAAGTAATTGGCGACGAGCACAAACTTTCCAGATGGATGCACACTGAGGTGCGCGGGGCCTTTACCACCAGAGCTGACTGTGTTGATGAGCTTCAATTGCCCATCGGGTTTGATGGCGAAAGCGCTGACTGATCCCGCTTCATTGTCGCCCAGCCTGTCCGTCTCATTCGCAGAATACAGATGCGTTTTAGCCGCATCAAATGCGAGGGCACTCGGGCTGGTGCCCATCTCATGCACACCAGAGGGAGTCATGGCACCTGTGACGCGATCCACTTCAAAAAGATGAATGCCACGGCCATTCCCCGGCGGCAGATCCACCTGAGTGGCCCGCATGTTCTGAAGCGGCGACGTGTAGGTGCCTACATAGGCCATGAGTTTGCCTTTACCATCAGCCGCCTGCATTTGGAAAAGCGGTGCGAAGGCTACTCCTAAAGCCAGGACGGATGCGGTTTTGAAAAGTGAGCGGCGGGAAGACATCTGAATGGAGTGAGACTGCATGATGAGGCTACGTCATCAACCGACCGGGCTTTGCAGTCTCTTGATGCCTTTACGAGTTCAAACAGCCGACGGCGGAGAATCACTTTTTTTCGGTGCAGGCGGACTTTCCTGCACAGTCTTTTTCACGACTCGGTGAGTGGGCTTGGGCGCGGGAATGAAGCCGCCATTTCCTCCTGACCAGTCACGTCCAGAATTCTGATTCTTGAAGGGACGGGGCGCTTTGTTGCTTTGCTTTTGATTCCTCATGGTCTGCGGTCGTTGGTCTTCTCAGGATTGTCTCTGTGTCTATCTTCATTGCACAGCATTACCAAATTTGGCAAAGCGAAATCCATCGGCTCCACGAAACTTGTGAGGAGATTTGATTGATCACCGCATCTGCGGCAGACTCAGTTTGTGCCTCCATCCCCCGACTCCCGCCTGCCTTCAAAACCTGCCGTATGGATTGCCCCGTCTCAGCGTGCCATTTTCGAAGCGGCAGAAACGACCGCGCATCGGCTGGCATCAGGCACGGATGGCTGGGCTGAGCGACTGGGTGATGATGCGATGATTTCCCACAAGAACGACCTGGCATTGAAGGAACTGATCGTCGGCCTAGAGAAATGGAGCGCTGAGTCAGGCTGGGCACCGGCACGCATCTTCACGCGGTTTTTGCCATTCAAAAATCATGAGCGTATTTCGCCGGTCCTTCATAGCGGTGATGCATCGCTGCCGCTGACGACCGTGGTGACGGAAGCAGGAGTTCGTTACGGCTTGGACTTCGCAGCGGGTTACAGCCATGGGCTATTTCTAGATCAGCGGGCGAACCGCGCCAAGGTGCGTGCCATGCGGCCTAAGCGTGTGCTGAACACTTTCGCCTACACCTGCAGTTTCAGCGTGGTCGCGGCGCTAGCTGGCGCGGAAACCATGAGCGTGGATTTGTCCCGCAAGTCATTGGATCGCGGCAGACAGAACTTTGCGCTCAATGGGCTCACCGAGAAAGGGCATCGCTTCATTGCTGACGACACGCTTGATCTGTTGCCGACGCTGGATGGCCGCAAAGATTCCTTTGATCTCATCATCCTGGACCCGCCCACTTTTTCACGCGGCAACAACGGCCGCCGCTGGCAGGTCGAGCAGGACTTTGAAGGCCTGCTCTGCGCCGCCTTGGAAGTGGCGATGCCAAAGTGCGCCATTCTATTGTCCACCAACTGCACGAAGTTCGATTCAGTGGCACTAGAACGCATGGCACGAGTGTGCGTGAAAAGTAAGCGCCGCACGGCTGACTACCCGCGTTTTGCGACGCCCGTCGATTTCCCCGATGGCTACGGTGCCAGCACGCTCTGGGTAATGGTGCGCTAGTCGATGAGGACTCAGCACGGTTCGAGAAGGCGATGGTAACGCGACGCAGGATTGTCAAGCAGCCGATACCTTCGGGGTCCGGGGCTAACCACAGCACCTCACGCCACGCTCGACGGTAAATCTGAACCAACTGCCTTTTGCCGTCGGTATTAAGCTCTCATTCAAGTGCCAGTGGGTCGGGTTCGCGCTCGTAGTAGTCCCAGTATGGGCTTTTGTGAATGTCTCCACCGATGCTGTAAAGAG
>JBEBGU010000844.1:0-2404 GCA_040081325.1 Prosthecobacter sp. | reverse complement strand
TCCGCTTTGCCCGCGCAGTGCGTGCGGGCATCACTCGTGTCAGTGTCAATTCATTCGCCACTACCGTGGATCCAGCCACTGGCAGGCCCATCATTCCACCAGACCCGCCTGTCACGGATCCCATCACGCCGAACAGTCCCATCATGACGCCCCTGACACTGGACACTCCGTATGAATTCATCGTCCGTGCCGTCGGTAATGATGAGGGCACTGTCTCCATCAGCAGCAACACCGCCTCCGGCACGCCCAAAGCCGGCTTTACCATGCCACGCCTGTATCATCCGATCAAAGTCGGAGACGCCTTCTCCTATCAGTTGAGCACGACCACAGGCAGCACGCGCAGCTCATGGGAGGTCACCGGCCTGCCTGCTGGTCTCAGCTTCAACGACGGCACTGGACTCATCACTGGCACGCCGACGGTTTCAGGCATCTTCCAATGCCCGCTCAAGGCCACTTTTGCCAATGGCACTGTCGCCAATGTCACCCTCAGTCTGCGTGTGCTGCGTGATGAAGCCACACCGCTCATCGCCACCCCGCTGCCCAATATCACCGTCGGCCTCAACGCGCCTTTTACCCTCAACCTGGCCGAAAAAATCACCGACGCGGATGCCGAGTTGGCCGTGCGCCTAGCCACCACCAAAGGAGACATCGACGTGATGCTCTTCCCCAGCATCGCGCCCAACGCCGTGACCAACTACCTTAGTTATGTCCTTTCTGGGGACTACAACGGCATGGCCTTTCACCGGTTGATTTCCGGTTTTGTCCTGCAAGGCGGCAGCCTGCGGGCCGTGGCTACCCCACGCAGTTTCAGCAGCATCTCACAGCGCGTGATCTCACCCATCAATGAGCCTGGAGTCTCCAATCTGCCCGGCACCCTCTGCGCAGCGAAAGTCGGTGCGCGTAATTCTTTCTTCACACCTGCCGGCGGCAGTGAAGTTGCTCGTGACGATGCTTTTGGCTATGTCGGCGACCCCAACAGCGCCACCACCGATTTTTTCATTAACCTCGCTGACAACGCCGCCAATCTCGATAATCAAAACGGCGGCTTCACCGCCTTTGGCCGTGTCACCACCGCCGGCATGAGCGTCGTCAACACCATCGCCGCCCTGCCCACGGGCAGTTATACCGGAGACAAGAGCCTCCTCGTCGATGGCTCCCTCGTGCCCTTCTCCGCAGTGCCCATGAACGACGCTGTGGCCCCAGCAGACATGGATGCCAATAAGACCGTGCGTGTCCTCAGCGCCACCCTCATTCCCACCCAGACCTACAGCTTCAGCAGCACTGCCGCCAACATCGCTAGTGTCGAAGTTGAAAACTTCAACCTCCTCAAAATCACCGGCTTAGCAGCAGGCACGCGCACTGTCACGCTGACCGCGCGTGATCTTGATGGCAAGACCATCAACCAGGACTTCACCATCACCGTCACGCCCGGCCATCTGGCACCCGCCATCACCAAGCAACCGCTGCCAGCGACCGTCACCACGGGTGCTAAAGCCACCTTCAGCGTCACCGCCACCGGCACCAGCCTCACTTACCAATGGCGGCGCGGCGGCGCGGATCTGCCGGGTAAAACCACTGCCACCCTTGTCATCGACAACGTGCAGGCAGGGAATACCGGCCTCTACGATGTGCTCGTCAGCAATGCCACCACCACCCTGACCAGTACCCCCGCCTTGCTCTCCATCCGCACCCGTACCGATATTACCGGCGCCCTGCCCTCACGTTTGCTCGATGTCGGCACCGCACTGGAACTCGAAGCCACCGTCACTGGCTTCCCCACCCCCACTTTCACCTGGAAACGCGGCACTACCGCCATCAAGGGCCAGACAACTCAGAAGCTCAGCATCCCCGCCGTCAAGCTCACCGATGCCGGACTCTACTCCGCCACCGCCACCAACACGGCAGGCAGTGACACCACTACCATCTCCAAAGTCTGCATCGTGGACAAGGCCGTCCAGACCGTGGTCGCCGCGCCTAACAAACTGGTAAAACTTACCGCCCCGCTCGCCGGCCCCTTTGAAAGCTACCGCTGGCGATTTAATGGTGTGGACATCCCGCTGAACACCGCAGGCATGAGTGGCTTCACCACGCCCACGCTCACCATCACCAGCGTCAGGTTTGACATTGATAGTGGCGACTACACCTGCAGGGCGGTCGCCCCGGATGGACTCGGTGCCAGCGTCAGTGGCATAGTGCGTCTCGCAGTGTCCAATGCCCCCATCCTGTCATTACTGACCCTGACTGATTCACCGCCTCTGGGCATCGTCGGCAACGGCTACCAGTTTGCCATTCCTTATCTGAATGTGGCCGCCAACATGCCCACCAGCTTCGTCATCAGCGGTCTGCCACCCGGACTCAGCTACCAGACCACGACAGGCATCATCTTTGGCCGACCAACCAAAGC
>JBEBGU010000843.1:0-2405 GCA_040081325.1 Prosthecobacter sp. | reverse complement strand
TGAAAAACCATGGTGATCATTATAGTAGCGTGGGGTTTTCTCCATAAGTTACGTCCTGGAGAACTTAGAGTCCACGCGACACACCGCTATTCCTAGGAGCGATCGTTTTACGCTGAACAGGGCCTCTACCAAAATAAGGCGTCTCGGGATTTTCTTCGGTAGCTTCGGCACGGGCTAACTCTTGTGATGCGATGTCAGAATCCGTTGTTCCCGGCGTGCGGAAAGGACTAACGCTACTAGATTGACGAAAAGTCCCCGTAGAACACGAACTCATCATTAGAGCAACAGTCAACATAGTAAACAAAACTTTGGTGGGATTGAATGGAGCAATCATGAAGTGTGGGAGTTAATGTGTGGTGATCTGACTGTGAATTGGTATATATTTGTTCGCTGAATCAGCAAGTCAAATTTCAAATATATTCGAGGTATCTCCATCATTAGTGTGTTTCACGCATGATCCCCATCAGCAAAGCCTCATCGGAAGAGCCGCAGTGATGACGGTCTGGTATCCTATCCTTTACCCAAATCCGAACGCGGAACCGGTCAAGGCTTCAGCGCCGGATCGAATGGCTAGAGGCGATGACGATGTGATCAGGGCAGCTCGGGCACCAGCTTCGAGCCTTTGCCTGCTCAATGCTGGCAAGGTAACCCCGTGGGTCGTCGTATCGCTTTCATGCGCCTACTCCATCTTTTATCGTTCCTAACTATCAGCGCGTCACTCCCCGCCGCTGATCTCCCGAAGCTGGATTTTGGTAGTGTGCGTGAGGAGCATGTGATGATCCCGATGCGTGATGGTAAGCGCTTGTCCGCCTATGTCTTTTTTCCGGCGGGCGATCAAAAGTGGCCAGCCATCTTTGAGCAACGCTATGCGGACATCTCCAGCGCTGGATCGCGCAAGGCTGCGGCTAAATTTGCTGAAGGCGGCTTCGTCATCGCACTGGTAAACTACCGTGGCACTCATGAAAGCGAGGGCGTGTATCGCGGCTATCGCGGCCTACAATGGGGGCCGCTGCGCGATGGCTACGATGTGTGCGAGTGGCTAGCCACACAGCCGTGGTGCACGGGGAAGATCGGCACCTACGGAGGCTCGCAGGCAGGCTACGCGCAGAACTATCTCGCGGTGACACAACCTCCGCATCTGGTCGCGCAATACATGACCGATACAGGCTTGAGTCTGTATCATGAAGGTTATCGCATCGGTGGTGCCACGAAGCCGCAACGCTTCATCAAAGGCGGCGCGGTGGCGCGTGAACTTAAGGACAACGAGGACATGCTGCGCGAGTGGGACCAGCACCCAGACTATGATGAGTATTGGAAAGACGAAGATGCTTCACTTCACTTCGACAAGATGAATTACCCATGCTTCACCATCGGCAGTTGGTTTGATTTCATGTGCCAGGGCAGTGTGGCGAGCTTCATCGGCCGCAACCAGCACGGCGGCGATAACTCGCGCGGCAAGCAGCAGCTCATCATCGGCCCGTGGCTGCACGGCGGCTATCCGAAGTCGAACAAAATCGGCGAACTGGTATTCCCTGAGAACGCCTTTTTCGACGTGTATCCGCACATGACGAAGTGGTTCAATCACTACCTCAAAGGCGAGGACAACGGCATCGAGAAGGACGCGCCTGTGAAATACTATGTGATGGGTGCGACTGGCGAAGCTGGCGCGCCCGGCAATGTCTGGCGCGAAGCCAAAGACTTCCCGCCAGCCAGCACAGCAGCAGACTGGTTCCTGCAACCCGATGGCAAGCTGGCCCCCAGCAAGCCCAACGTCCCGAACGCCAGCACCTCATATGCGAGCGATCCCACGCACCCGATGATCCTCAATGCAGTCGGCTTCCCAGGCGCAAAAGATGCACGCACGTTTGAAGAGCAGGCCGAAGTCCGCACCTGGACCAGCGAGGTGCTCACCAAGCCGCTCGAAGTCACTGGCCGCATCAAAGCCGAAGTCTTCGTGTCATCGACCGCGAAGGACACTGACTTCGTCCTGCGCGTGACCGATGTGTATCCCGATGGGCGCTCCATCCTGCTGGTCGATTATCCGCTGCGCGCGCGGTATCACGAAGGCTTCGATCATCAGAAACTGCTCGTGCCCGGTCAGGTGGCGAAACTTGCCTGGGACATCGGCTGGGTGAGCATCATCTTCAACCAAGGCCACCGCGTGCGCATCACCATCGCCAGCACCGGCGCACCGTATTTTGAGCCGAACACGCAGACCGGCAGCCCGATCACGCACTTCGTCACCGAGTCTGGTGTCGCAGCGATCAACACGATCTGGCATGACACGCGTCACGCGTCACGCGTCATCCTGCCGATTAAACCGTAAGTTGATTCGGTCGATGCTAGAGGCTTGGTTGCGGATGACCTTCTCATGATCACACGTCGCACTTTTTTCATTCTAGCCC
>JBEBGU010000842.1:0-2407 GCA_040081325.1 Prosthecobacter sp. | reverse complement strand
GCCTCTGCCAGATCTCGGTGGTCAAATGCTCGACCGTCTCATCTCTCGTGCCTACCCTCTGGCGCATCGAGGCATTCACACGGCACCGCCCGTGATCTTCATCACACGCGCTACCGACGCCGCTGCGATGGAAGCTATGAAGCGCGATGTCCGGCTCCGCGGCTGCCTCAGCTATCCGCCGAAACTTGATGCGTTACTCGCTCTCACGGCTGGGCTGCTCCCAGAAAAACAACCTTCGCTGCCCCATGTTTCCTGACCCAAAACACACTGCCATCAAGATCTGCGGCATCACTCAGGAGCAACAGGCGCGCGACATCATCTCGCTCGGAGCCGATGCGTTGGGCATCAATTTTTGGCCGAAATCCAAGCGCTACTTACCCATTGAAACCGCTGCCACTTGGCTGACTGCGCTACGTGATCAGACCACACTGGTGGCAGTGCTCGTCAATGCGGACGCGGCAACGCTGGACGCGATTCTCGATCAGCATTTGGTCCACATCCTACAGCTTCACGGTGATGAAACTCCTGCCGATGTCGCTGCACTACGCGAGCGCGGAGCCTTGGTCATCAAAGCTCTGCAAATACGTGATCGCGAGTCGCTTTCGCAGATCGGAAGCTTTCCCTGTGAGACTATTCTTCTCGATGCCTACAATCCCGGCCTCTACGGCGGCACGGGTGAAACTTTCCCGTGGGAATTAGCAGTCATCGCTCAAGACATGTTTCCAGAAAAACGCATCCTCTTGTCCGGCGGGCTGACACCGCAAAATGTAAGGCAGGCAATTGAGGAAGCACACCCAGCCGCTGTCGATGTCGCTAGCGGTGTGGAATCGGCACCAGGCATCAAAGACCTAACTCTCGTGCGCGAGTTTATCGAACAGGTGCGGCTGGCAGTGTAACTCGCTGCGATCAAACAAAACGGCCAACGGCTCGTAGAGAACCATTGGCCGATGAGTATTGGATGCAGCACTGAGCCTACTACTTTTCAGGCACCGCAGGATTCGCATCGGCGGCAGGAGCAGGCTTCACTTCGGTCTTTGGCAGAGCAGGCACAGACACGGGTGGTGTCGTGACGCTGATCGGTGAAGTGGTCTTGATCTCGGGCTTGGCAAAAGATGGCGCAGGCGTTGGAGCGGATGCAGCAGCGCCAGGAGCAGGCGGAGCGGTCGCCGCAGGCACATTGAGCTTCACGATTTCACTGCGCTTCTTGAGCAGATTGTTGATGGTGTACTCGGAGACTTCATAGACCCAGCCTGAGAGCTTCTGCTCCTTGGCGAGCTTTTCTTCTTTGCCCTTCTTGGCGACAGCAAACTCCTCGTCTTTTTTCTTTTTGTCGTCTTCCTTTTCATCCTTCACAGGCGCGCGCACTTTCGGGATGTCGGCGCTAACGCTCAGGCTAACAAAATACTTGTCGCTGCCATCCTTGGACTGCTTGGCGACCTGCACGTCATAGCTGAAGCCGTCGAAAGTGGTGATCTTCACCTTGCTGGCATCTTTGAGCAATTCAGCCGCCTTGTCCTTACCGTTCACGTCATTGAATGTCGGGCTGGAAAGGATGCTGCTGGCGGGAAGTTTAGCCGCATCAAGCGTCTCACCCTTGGCATCAGCGAGAGTGAAGTCAGGGGCATTTTCATCGGCACGACTGACTTTCCATGAGTCATCAGCCTTTGGCGCAGTGACCGTAATCTCTTTGATTTTCTGCACGTCGATGAAGCCCTTGTCCAGCCAGCTATCAGGCTTGGCTTCCAGATCAAAGAACGTGTTGCTCACGACCCAGATCGTTTCGCCATCTTCAGGAATACGGACGAAGCGCTGGTTGCCACCCATCATCGGCGTGCTGCTCTTACCACCAGCGATGTCGATGTTCTGACCCAAAACAAGAGTCGCCAGTGGTTTATCAGCCGGGCCGAGCAATTCGAGCTGTGTGCCAATACCTTCCGCGCCATCGCCAGGAGCTTTGAGTTTGTTCTTCACCCAGGCTCCTTTACCGACTTGCTGCTTACTGGAGATCTTCTGTTCACGAAGGTCGGCTAAAGCAGAGCTTAACTTGTCGATGGAGGCAGGATAACCACCACGCTCAGCGACGGTGGCTGACTTGAGGTCATCGCTAATGGCAATCGTCACTGAGGATTTTTCGTCCTTCAGATTAAATTTGCGCACTGCCGTGATGTCCAGGCTCGGCAGCAGCAGTTCACGCTGCTTGATGCCACGACGGGCGGCGGTATTGAGAGATGCGTTTTGCTGGTTTTGATAGAACACAGCCGTGCCGATGACGGCACCAAGAATAACTAAGAGGAAAAGGATTTTCTTCATGAATGGGATGGAGAAAGAGGGTTCAATAAGGGTTCAACATCAGACCGCCGCTGTGGACACACGTCGGCGAATGGCGAGCAAGACGCCCACCGCGATA
>JBEBGU010000101.1:0-9189 GCA_040081325.1 Prosthecobacter sp. | reverse complement strand
ACCAGGCTTAGAGGTCCAGCCGTGAAGTGGCTTACCAGAGACAAATTCAGCGGCGGGGATGTGTACGAGATACTCGCCTGCATCGAGATTGCTGAAGAGATAGATGCCGCCATTGGAGGTCAAGGTGCTCTGCATCGGCGCTGCGGTCTGTGGGTCAACGACTGAGGAGAAGAGCTTCACAGTGACGCCATCCACCCCTTCTCCAGTGTCATAGACTCCGTTACCGTTGGTATCGGCATAGACGAGATTTCCCACGCCAACACCATTTGGATTTGAAGGCGCAAAGCCGAAGTCCACGGTGAGATCGAAGTTGTCATCATCAAAGCTGTCGTCGGTCTTATAGAGACCCGTCTCTGTGCTGCCGTCTGTGGGTGAGCCGTTCACACTCAGCGTGATGATGCGACTGCGAATGCCGTTGATGGCGGGGGAGGCATTGTCGATACCATCTTCACCTGAGTCATCGTCTGAGGCGTTGTTTTGCGAGCCTACCATGGAGACGACGCCGTCCAGCGGCTGCCCGGCAGCGAACTGTGATGGCGGGATGAAGACGATGTAACTGCCTGAGGTGAGGAAATTGAAAGCATACTTGCCACCACCCGAGGTGATGCGCGTGAACAGCGGCTCATTGACGCCTGGCGTCTGATCACCGCGATAGATCTGGACCTGTACATCGTCCACGCCTTCACCAGCAGAGGCGTGACCATCTTCATTGGTGTCGATGAAGACGAGATTGCCCAAGCCGACTGGTGACTGGAAGCCGAAGTCCACGGTCATGTCCACGGAGGCGTCGTTATCATTGTCCTCAGTGGAGTAGAGGCCGCTCTCACCAGACTCATCTGTGGGGCAGGCTCCTGGGAAGAGACTAACAATGCCTGTAGTCACGCCCTGATCAGCCGGGATGGTGTCATTCAGGCCGTCTTCACCCACATCATCGTCCCCTGCTAGGCCTTCATCAATACTAGCCGTGCGGTAGAGGGGCGCACCGAGCTGGAACATCCCTGGTGGGATGTGCATGCGGTAATTCCCAGGACGCGAGAAGCTAAACAAGAAGCGTCCTCCATTCGCCGTCACAGCGGAGCTCACGGGTGTGCTTACTCCAGGAGTTTGGTCAGCCGTGTATAGTTCGACGGTGACGCCATTGGCTCCCTCACCGTTGTCGGCTCGGCCATTGGAGTTGCTATCAAAGAAGACGAGACTGCCGACAGCTACCGGGCGGAAGAGTCCGACATCGACGGTAAGGTCGGTGTTAGCGTCATCGCTATCATCACTGGTGGCATCGGTGCCAGTCTCACTCGTCGCATTCGTCGGGGCACTGTTATCAGTAAGGATGACGCGGCTAGTGCTGACGCCAGAGGAAAATGGCGTGAGTCCATAGATCGAATCTTCTCCCGTGTCATCATCACCTGCCAGCCCGCTGGCTAGACTGAAGAGGCCACGCAGGTCACCTGCTGCTTCAAACTGGTAGGCTGGGAGATGCACGAAATACTGGCCCTGCCACAGATTGGTGAAGAGGTATTTTCCGCCATTGGTCGTGACCGTTGAAGCGACGGGCTGGCTGGCTCCGGGCGTCTGGCCCCAGTAGTAAAGTTGTACTATGACGTCATTGAGACCTTCCCCGTTATCAAAGCGGCGGTTGCCATTGGCATCGTCAAAAACAAGGTTCCCCAAGGCCATGATGCCTGGCTCCACAAAACCAAAGTCCACAGTCATGTCACCGTTCGCATCAACGACGAAGTCATCGAGCTCTCCGCCGACTCCGACCTCAACTCCCGTCACTCCATTTCCTGAAGGTTCTGTGCCTGGGGCTAGAGTGATGAGCGGGCTCAATGCTTCTGTCCTTGGTCCGCCTAGCTGCGAGCCGTTGTCATCACCATCCATTTGGTTGTCCACACTTACGGTGATAGGACTGCTGTAACCGGAGCCTGAGAGAGGCATGCCATCATCAAAGTTGAGTTGAGCGACTTTGAGCTGATACACACCAGGGACCTGACCGGAGAAATAGTACATCCCGCGCGCATTGGTGAAGGTCCAGCCGACACGGGATTCAGCGCCGTTCTCAGTGTTACTGTCAGCATCATGCCACAGCTCCACCCGCACATTGGGGATGCCATTTTCACCTGCGTCATGCACGCCATTGGCGTTTTGATCGTTCCAAACCAAGCTGCCGATGGCCACTGTATTGGCGAGCACACTGCGCGGCTTACCGAGCGCGAGATCACGTGGGCCAGACCAGATTTCATTGTTCGGTCCGGGTGGTGTTGGAATGGGTGCTTCAAAGATGCTGACTGTGCCGTTCGGTGCCCCAGCAGGGTTCACACGCACTAAAGCACCGCTGGCGTAAGAGCCGCCGATGACGGGTTTAGCCCAGTTATAGCCGGTAATGTAGAGAAGTCCGTCTGCGGGATTGCACTCGATGTCGCGAGTGTCCACATTGCCAAGACCTGCGCTAAGGAAGGTGGCAATCAGCGTTGGCAGACCCGGTGCGGAAGGGTTGGCTAAGTCGATGCGGAAGACCTCACCATCGGTACGATTGACGCCGTAGAGAATGCTGCCTTGGATGTCGATGCCGGACACGATCGCCACGGGCTGGCCACCAGCGACCATGCTCACCAACTGTGCATCTGTGACGATCACATTCATGAGCGCGCCCGTAGTGGCATCATAGCGGCGGATCTCACGCGTGCCGCCCGACTGCACCACGGCGTAAAGGTTTCCGTCTGGACCGAAGGCAATGTCCTCAATGCCAGCCTGTGCGATGAAGGTGAAGGGTGAACTGCCCATCGGCGCACCCGCCCCAGCACTCAGCGGACCTGCGAAGCGTACGATGCGACCGCCATTACGATCCACGACGTAGAAGTTCCCGTCTGGGCCAAAAGCAAAGACTTGTACATCACTCAATGTCACAGAGGCAGTGTCCAGAATGTTTGCTGTCTGTGTGCCGTCAGAGGTGATGCGGTAGAGATTGCTGCTGCCAGCATGAGCCACATACCAGTTACCATCAGGCCCCAGCTCCATGCCATACGGCACGTCGAAGGGATTGCCATCCCCTTGGTTATGGCTGCTGCCAAAGGGATCAAGCAAAGTGCCTGTGTAGTTGCCTGATGCCGCATTGTAAGTCTGGATGCTGTCATCCTGTGTAGCCGAGACATACACCGTCGGCGTCACCGCCAGCAGTCCGAAGTCGAGGGTGTTTTCATTGTAGCCATCACTCCCCGCCTCCTGACCTGAAGACAGGACAATGACGGGACTGTAAATGCTGCCCGCACCCACTTGATGGCCGTTGTCGTCATCGTTCACGAGATCATCCACCAGGGCGGTGATGGAGCTGGAGAGCGGGTGGGTGACAGGTGTGGATGGAATGCGCAAGTAGTAGCCGCCTGGGGGCAGGCTGGTGAAATAATACTTACCACCATTCTGCGACTGTATGTTGGAATGGAGCACATCGTCACTACCGCCGATCAGGCTATCAGAACCCGTGGACCATAGCTCGACAAGCACGCCATCGATTCCTGGCTCGCCGCTGTCCTTGTGACCATTGTCGTTCGTGTCCTGCCAGACATAGTTTGGCGAGCCTGGATCACCAATGTTTAAGCCGCGATAAAGGCCGAAGTCCACGCTGAAGTCTGTGTCGTGATCACCATCATCACCGGTCGTCTCACCACCAGTCGTCAACTCGATCACCGGACCGAGAATGACCGTTCCAGCGCCATTCGGCTGCTGCGCGGCGTTGTTGTCATTGTCGATGCTGTTATCAGCATCCACTGGATTGCCACCAGGGATCGGCAGACTCGAGGGTGGGATGACGCGGATAAAGTAGAAGCCTGGAAGCAGGCTATGGAAGGCATAAGTACCAAGAGCGCCAGTCGTGATGTCTGCGCCGATCTGCACGTCTGCATTTGGGCCGACGCCACCGATCGTGGCGTCAGCACCTGGGTCCCAAAGCTGAACGACCACATCTTTCACTCCGACTTCACCGACGTCATGGGTGCCGGAGAAGTTCGCGTCGTCGTACACGAGATCACCGATGGAGAGTCCCTTCACAGTGAGAGAGTTGCTGATCGTAGCTGTGCAGCCAAAATTATCTGTGACACGCACACTGAAAGTAGCGGTGCCAAACGTCGCCGAGGTGCCACTGAGAACACCTGCGCTGCTGAGTGTGATGCCCGAAGGCGGCACGCCTGCTACGAGGCTCCATATATAAGGGCCAGTGCCGCCCGTGGCGGTGAAAGTCTCTGTGTAGGCATCATTGTAATAGGCGTCTGACAGAGTTGCAGGACTGATCGTGATGACCGGGCAAACGGTGGTCAGTGTGTAGGAGCGTGTGCCAGTGCAGAGGAAGGCGTCTTGCGTCTGCACGGTGAATGACGCGGTACTGGCTGTCGTCGGTGTGCCAGAGATCAAGCCAGAGCCAGACATGCTCAGCCCGAGTGGCAGTGAGCCTGAAGTGATCGAGTAGGCGTAGGGTGCAGTGCCACCAGTCGTGGACAACCCGGAGCTGTAAGCAGTGCCTACCGTGCCATTTGAGAGCGTCGTCGGCGTGAGCACGAGCGTGGGGCAAGTCACGGTGAGCGTGTAGGCGACACTGCCGGAGCAGGACCCTGAGGCATCCATGGCCTGCACGGTGAAGTTGTAGTTACCTGGAGTCGAAGTCGGGGCACCAAACAGGAGGCCGAGGGAAGTCAAAGTCATGCCCGAAGGCAGCGCGCCGCTGGTGCGTGTATAGACATAAGGTGCCGTGCCCCCCGTGGCGCTGAATTGCTGAGTGTAGGCCACATGGTTCTGTGCTCCGGCGAGTGTCGTCGGCGTGAGACTGATGACGGGGCAAGCCACCGTGAGTGACAGCACGCGAGTGGCGGAGCAGGCATTCGCATCAGCCGCGCGGAAGGTGAGATTAAAGGTACCAAGCTGGGTCGGCGTGCCGCTGAGCACACCTGCGCTGGATAGATTCAGACCTGTCGGCAGCGTGCCACTTGAGAGACTCCATGCATACGGCGCGGTGCCGCTGCTTGCAGCCAGCGTGGCCGTATAGCTCGAGTACTGCGTGGCAGACGCGAGTGAAGATGTCGTGACGCTCACAGGCGGGCAATTAACCACCAAAGTGCAGGCCTTTGTGCCCTGACAACCAAATGAACCCGTGGCGCGTGCCGTGAAAGTGTATGAACCAGGAACTGCAGTCGGTGTGCCCGAGACGACGCCTGATGAGGAGAAGCTCATGCCCGCTGGCAGGGCACCGCTAAACACAGTCCACGTATAAGGAGCCGTGCCGCCACTGGCGGTCAGTGTCTGTGCTGAATAAGCAGCGAACTGCGTGGCTGCGGGCAGTGAAGCGGGGGTGATTGTGAATGTGCCGCAGTTGAGAGTGAGCGTATAAGCGCGTGAGCCTGTGCAGCCATTCGCATCAGCAACAGTCACCGTGATATTATAAGCCCCTGGCGCACCACTCGGCGTGCCGCTGAGTTCACCTCCGCTGCTCAGGCCCATGCCGGTGGGCAGCGTGCCGGTGTAGCTCCATGAGTGAGGAGCCGTGCCACCCGTTGCAGTCAAGTTAGTAGCCGCATAAGCTTCACTGAGAGTCGCATTCGCCAGTGATGTTTGGTTCACCGTGATCGTCGGACAAGTCACAGCAAAAGTGTAGGCACGATCCACAAAACATGAGCGCGCATCTGTAGCTCGGAGGGTGAAGTTGTAGTTACCTGGGACTGTCGGCGTGCCGCTGAACGTGCCTGCACCGCTTAGATTCATACCGACGGGCAGTGTGCCCACAGTGACGGTCCACACATAGGGACTGGAGCCACCACTGGCGGTGAAGACTTGGCTGTAAGCGCTGTCCTGTGAGCTGCCAGTCAAGGCCGCAGGAGACATGGCCAGTGCTGGGCAGACCACGGTCAGTGTGTAGGCGCGGGTCATGTTACAGCCAGAGGTGTCAGTCACGCGCACGGTCACATTGTAGTTACCTGTAGCCGCTGTCGTCGTGCCACTGACGAGACCGCTGGCGTTGAGGGAGAGTCCAGTCGGCAGGGCACCACTGGCGATGCTCCATGTGTAGGGCGAGTTACCGCCTGCAGCCGTCAGCGTCTGGCTATAAGGGGCGAGCAGAGTCACCACGGGCAGCAATGTCGGGCTGATCGTCATCGCTGGGCAACCGCGCAGACCGAAGTCGATCGTGGTCTCGGAATTGATGCTGCCAGTACTGCCGGGTTCTGTGCCGGGCGTCAGCGTGAAGACCATGCTATTGATGTCACTGCCTGCGCCGCTGGGCTGACTGCCGTTGTTGTCATTGTTGGTGCCGTTGTCACTATTCACCACCACGCTGCTGACCAATGAGAGTGCCGCCGTCGGCGTGAGGCGAATGTAATGCGCGCCCATCGTGTAGCAGCGGAAGCTATAGACACCGGTGCTGTTCGTTGAGGTCGTCTGAAGAACGGTGTCCGCAGCCGCTCCACCGATCACGCCGTCACTGCCTGGATTCATCAGCTCGACCGTCACACCACTGACGCCTGCCTCGGTCGTGTCTTTGAGGCCGTTGTTATTGAGATCACTCCAAACGAGGTCGCCAACAGTGAAGCCAGACCAGAGTCCGAAGTCCACCGTCGCATCACCACTCGTGCCATCACCATCTGTGGCAGAGGCAGGCTCGCCCCCGACGACTAGATTGATCACAGGACTGAATAACGTCGTGCCCACACCGCCGGGTTGGCTGCCGTTGTTGTCGCCATCGACTTGATTATCTAGCGTCACTACCACGCCGCCACTCGCGGGGACTCCGATCGGTGGGGTGACACGCACATAGTAGCTGCCTGGCACGAGATTGATAAAGCTGTAAGCCCCTGAGCCAGTCGTCACGAGTGCTGAACCAACCTGCACATCGAGATTCACACCCGAGCCGCCGATAGCATTGTCTGCGCCTGGACTGAAGAGCTGAACGGTAGCTCCGCTGATGCCAAGTTCGGAGCCGTCCTTGAGTCCATTAAAGTTCGTGTCACTCCAGACCAAGTTCCCCAAGCTGACCCAGGGTGAAACAGGGCAGCTCTCTGTAGCGATGGTGAAGACGCCACCAGCATCCGTTTCAAAGCTGCCCTCAGTGATGCTGCTCGGCGTGTAGGTGAAGGCGGTCAATGCACCCGCTGCGCTGTAAGTCGGTGCACTGTCCAGATCGACCGTGCGTGTGACGAGTCCCGTGGTGTTGGCCATGAGCAGGCCTTCCCAGGTGCCTGCATCGACGCCTATCGCGCTCCAGTTTGAGGCAGTGTTCACGCGGTTCACGTCGATGACGAACTGGAAGCGCACGCTCGCGCCGACTTCAGTGACGGAGTCTTGCAGCACATCCGCACTGCTGCTGCTGCCTGGAGCCGTGCTGACCATGAGGTTTGCCGCCGTCTGCCAGCTCAGATAGCCGAGCAATGGATCGTAGCTGTAGATAGTTAGTTGCGGCTGCGCACGGTCAAAGCCGTCGATGTAAATCATGGCGTGATCTCCCGTGGCAGGATTTGATCCCGTGCTCACCAACATGCAGATGGCATCGACTTTACGGCCACCGATCTGAGTAAAGCTAGCGTCTAGAGCGAGCCGCTTCAAAGCTGCATCGTAGGTAAGATCAAAGTTGTCGATGTAGGCAACATTGGCTGCGTAATTGAAATCGAAAGCCTGGGCTGGCACCCACTCAGTCGTCTTGTCCAGCAGTGTGCCGTCCTGATTATCATCACCGAAGACAAAGTGATAGCAGCCCGTTTCGCTGGGGCCGCTTGCCTTGAAACCAAAGTCCACAGTCATGTTGCCATTATCGTCATCCAAGTCATCCAGCGTATTTCGGAAGCCTGACTCACCCGCAGCATTGGTGGGGAGGCTGTCTTCCTGCAAGACGATCAGCGGGCTAGAAATACCGTTAGTTAGCGGGCTAGCGTTGTCCACACCGCTGTCACCATTGGTCTGATTGTCATCGAGAGAGTCATCCGTCGGCGTGGTGGGCGTAATGGATAACGTGCCAACCAGCGGCTTACCACTGGCAAACTCACTCGGCGGAATACGCACATAATAACTGCCAGGGATGACGTTACTGAACTGATAGGAGCCACGAGTGCTGATGCTGGAATTGCTAGTGGTCGTGCTGGTGACGAAGACTCCGTTTGAGTCGAGTAGTTCCACGCGCACCAAGCCGACACCTTCACCGCTGTCGTAGCGGTTGTTATTGTTACCGTCTTTAAAGACCAAGTTACCCACTGAGACAAACACGGGACGCAGACCGAAGTCGATGGTCGTCTCAGCATTACTACCGAAAGGCGCGAGCAGATTACCTGGCTCAGTCAGCGCCGAGAGAGTCACCATCATCGAGTAAATCGGTGCGCTCGCGGCAGACTGTGAGCTGCCGTTGTTGTCGTTATCCACGCCATTGTCAGAGCTGCTGCTCGTGCTGCTGCGGCGTGGGTGTGAGACTGGCGGTGTGAGTTTCACATAGTAGCGCCCGATGTTTAGCCCGGTGAAGCTATACGCTCCCGTGCTGTCCGTGGTGTAGGTGCTGCCCACTTTCACATCATCACCGTTGTTCACCGTGGTGTCTGTGGAGCTATACAATTCCACCTGCGCGCCAGACACGCCGTCTTCACCAGAATTAATGATGCCGTTATTGTTCAGGTCACTCCAGACGAGATTCCCGATGCTCATGCTCGCGCAGAAACCGAAGTCGATCGTCATGTCACGATGGGTCGAGCCGCTGCTTCCAGGCTCGGTGCTCAGGACGAGAGCGATGACGGGACTATGCACTGCGGTGCCGGTGCCACCGGGTTGCTGGCCGTTGCTGTCGTTGTCCACGCCGTTATCCAAATTCACACCAGGGGAAGCAAGCGGCCAATCGGTGCTCGGTGTTGGGATCTTGACGAAGTAGTTTCCAGCGGCCAGACCGGAGAAGAGATAGTAGCCGTTGGCATCCGTCTGGGTCGTTGCATGGAGGGCATCATCGACTGTGTTCGGGAGATTGTCAGCGCCTGCACGGTAGAGCTGCATGGTGACTCCAGGCAGACCAGGCTCACGTGAATTTTTGACTCCATTGCAGTTCGAATCACTCCAGACAAAGTCACCGAGTGAGAGCGTCGGCGGTGCACAGGTCGCGCTGCCTTCGAGCACGATGTTGTCGATGTCGATGTAGCCTGTGCCGTCACCGCCCCAGAGATAGACTTCAAGCAGGAAGGATTTACC
>JBEBGU010000100.1:0-9190 GCA_040081325.1 Prosthecobacter sp. | reverse complement strand
GTTGCATCTCATGCTGATCTTGGAGTCGCGAGGTCATGAGGAGTTAAAGCACGGTCAGAGGTTCGGCTTTCTTCCGCAGCGGGACAAAGAGCGAGGTCGTGAATGGAAAGAGGTCGGTCATAGATTCGACTTTCTCCCTCAGAGGCAGAAAGCCCGAGGTCTGAGGCAGAAAGCCGGAGGTTCGTGACACTTTCAGGGTGGGTTCACCTGACTTTTAAGTCCGATTCAAGGAGCATTAAATCGGTCAGGGGCACTTCATTGACTGTGGGCAGGCGATTTGGTTCTGGCGACCCACCTTTAAGTCTTGTGGACCGAGCTTTTTCTCCCTCAGCGGGAGATTCATCGTGCTCAGACCTCGCTCTTTCTCCCTCAGACCTCGGACTTTGCAGGCCGCCGGGAGATTGAAAGTCCAAGCAGAGCGATAACTCACTACTCTCTAGGCGCTGTGCGCAGCGCGCCAACGTGCGCTCTCTCGCACCGACTCAATCAATGGGCTGGGGATGAGGCAGGAAAGGCACACTCGGACTACCTCCAGAGGATAACTCCTGTCTTGACCATTGCAGTGGTTTCGGAGTTTACTCGCCGTGCTTAGTTTTTTCTTTATGACGACATCTGTTCCCACCCTTTTCAGTGCTAACTTCCGTCGTGTTGGCTCTTTGGCGTTGAGGTTTTGCGTCTGTCTGATCGCGCTGCTTCTTCAGGTGGCCCAGCCTGCCCGCGGCGCGGCGGGGGATCTGGATTCTCTCACTGCCAATGTCTTGGGTAATTGGGTGTATGCCACGGCGGTACAGCCGGATGGGAAGATCATCATCGCGGGTCTCTTCTCCTCGGTGCTGGGTGTCCCTCGCAATAACATCGCCCGGTTCAATGCTGACGGCACGCTGGACACTGGTTTTGATCCCAATGTGAACGGCCAAGTCTTCAGTGTAGTCTTACAGACGGATGGCAAGATTCTCCTTGGAGGGGACTTCATCAATGTTGAAGGAACCACGCGAAATCATATCGCACGGGTGAATGCCGACGGCACACTCGACATGGGCTTCAATCCCAATGCGGATGGAACTGTCTCTAGCCTGGCGGTGCAAACGGATGGCAAGATTCTGCTAGGGGGCAATTTCCAGGCAGTCGGGCAACTGTCGCGCTACTATTTCGCGAGAGTGAATGCAGACGGTTCACTCGACACAGATTTCACCGCCAATACAACTGGTTCCGTCTTTAGTGTGGCGTTGCAGGAGGACGGGAAGATTCTCCTCGCAGGTTTTTTTTCTACAGTGGGTGTGACCTCTCGCAAACACATTGCGCGGCTGAATACCGATGGAACGCTCGACATGGGCTTCAATCCCGATGTGGCATACGGCGTCTATTGTGTGGCAGTGCAGGCGGGCGGCAAGATTCTCCTCGGCGGCCCATTCGACAGCGTGGACGGTACTGCGCGCAACTACATCGCGCGCTTAAATCCTGACGGTACACTCGAAAACGCTTTTGATCCCAATGCAGACGACAATATCTATAGCGTGGCGGCACAAGCGGATGGCAAGATTCTGATCGGTGGACGTTTCACCACCGTTAGTGGCAAAGCACGCAACCGTATCGCACGGTTAAATGCTAATGGCACATTGGACACGGGATTTACTCCGAATGTGAGTGGAGGAGTGGTCTTTAGCGTGGCTCTGAAGGCGAATGGGGGAATTCTCCTCGGAGGCATGTTCACCACCGTGGGCGGGCAACCTCAAAAATACTTCGCGCGTCTGCTCAATGATCCTGCGACCCAGACGCTTAACGTGTCCAACGCGACTCAAGTCAGTTGGACACGCGGCGGCAGTGCGCCTGATACTTCGCTAGTGACCTTTGAGCAAAGCACGAATGGCGGTGCCACCTGGACGCCACTTGGCAGTGGCACTCGCGTAGGAAGCACCGCTAACTGGCAGCTCACTGGCCTCAACATCCCTACCAGTGGTTGGGTCCGCGCCCTTGGCCGAATAACAGGAGGCTATAACAACGGCAGTTCAGGATTGGTGGAGCAGGTGCATGTCATCCCCTTACCTCCCGAGATGGCGGTCAGAGGCAACAGCGTGGAGATCTCCGATGGTGACAGCACGCCGAGCACTGCGGACCACACGGACTTTGGCAATGTCAAAGTGGTCGGTGGCAGTCTTGTGCGCACCATTACCATCACCAACACGGGCGAGGGAGCGCTCAATCTCACCAGCACGCCGAAGGTCGTGATCGGCGGCACGAATGCCTCTGACTTCAGCCTCACCACGCTGCCCACCACACCCGTGGCCGCGCTGACCGGCACGACGACATTCCAGATCACCTTTGATCCCAGTGCCATCGGCATGCGTAGCGCCACGCTGAGCATCGCCAACGATGACAGCAACGAGAACCCCTACGACTTCAGCATCCAGGGCACCGGGCTGTCGAGTAATGCCGATCTATCCGCCCTCGTGCCCAATGCTGGGAATCTCACCCCCACCTTTGCTGCTGGGACCACGGCTTACACCGCCAGCGTGAGCTTTGGCACGACAAGTCTCACGGTGACGCCGACGAAGGCGGATGCCAATGCTACGATCCAGGTGCGAGTCAATGGAGGCAGCTATGCCAGTGTCACCTCCGGCACCGCCAGCGCCAGTCTGGCAATGAACGTGGGCAGCAACACCATCGACACCCGGGTCACAGCACAGGACGGCACGACCACAAAGACCTACACTGTCACTGTCAACGTGGCGAACCTTACCGACGCCTCCATCGCCTTTGCTCCCGCTGGCTACTCGGTGACAGAAGGCGGCACGGCCACCCTCACGATCAACCGCAGCACGAGCACCAGTGGCGTGGTTTCCGTCACGGTGGCCACCAGCATCCTCAGCGCGGCTCCGTCCGCCCTCGCGACAGTCATCAAGGACTACACCGCCAACACCCAGGTGCTCACCTTTGCCGATGGCGAGTCGAGCAAGACCTTCGACGTGCTGACGCTGACGGATACTCTGGTGGAGCCGAATGAAACCTTCCTCGTCAAGCTCAGCGCACCCACCAACGGAGCCGTGCTCGGCAGCACGGCCACCGCCCGCGTCACGATCATCGATCCCTGGTCCACACTTCTGACAGATGTCGCCCTGCCTGCCATCACCCTCACCACGCCTGCCGCGAATGCGCTCGTCGGCGTGAACACGGGCGGCAGCACTAAACTCATCGGCACCGCCACGGATGCCAAGGGCGTGGAGCAAGTGGAGTATCGAGTCGTCACCGCTGGCGGCACACCTTTGGCGTTCACTCTGGCCACACTCGGCACGCCCGGCGGCACTAGCACCACCTTCACCGCACCGATCACGCCTGTGACCGGCACGAACACGGTCGAAGTCAAAGTCACGGACTACAAAGGCAACACCAAGTCGCTCACCCGCATCTTCAAAGTCACGCGGCCCCTGCAAGTCATCCTCGATGGAACTGGCACAGTCAGCACGGGCTTTGCGGGATCGACTTTCCGTGAAGTCGGCAAGCCACTTACCATCACAGCGACTCCAGGCAAGGACCAAGTCTTCGACGGCTGGTCGGTCATTAATCTCACAGGCCCAGGTTCAGGTATCACTGAGGCTAAAATGGAATTCCCAGCGCTGACTTTCACCTTCACGGAAGGGCTGGCACTTACCGCCAAATTCATCCCTAATCCCTTCACGACCGCTCTGGTCGGCACCTTCAACGGCCTTGTGCTGCCCGATGACGCCCCTCCGCCCGATGTGCCGAATCTCGGCCTGCTCAATCTCTTGCTTGGAACCAAGGGCAGCTTCACGGGCAGCCTCAAGATCGACGGTACGAGCTTAAGCACGCCTGGCTTCTTTGATAACGCTGGCGTGGCCCGCTTTGGCAGCACTCGCGCCAAAACGCTGCTCCTCAAACGCACTGGAAAGCCTGACATCGAACTCGCACTGCAACTCGACATGAGTGGAGTCAGCGGACGCATCATCGGAAGCGTGACGCAGAAGCTGCTGGGTTTGGCGCGGGCGGTGTACACCGTGATGGCCGACCGCGCCCACTACAGCACGGCCAGTGCTCTCACCAAAGTGCCAGCCGATCTCGCTGGCACCACGACGAAGCCTTACACACTGGTCTTTCCGAGCAAGACACAAACTCCGGCACAGGGCCTGAACACTTACCCGCAGGGCGCGGGCTATGCGACGATGACGGTGAACGTGAACGGCACCGTTTCACTCACCGGCAAGCTGGCCGACCACACGCCGATCACCGCCAGCGCACCGCTGTCGAAGAACAACCAATGGCCCATCTTTGCCCAACTCTACGCGACGAAAGGCAGCTTCGCTGGTCTGGCCACTCTGACTGATGCTGATGAGGTCACGGAGGATGTGAGCGCCACGGACCTGCAGTGGTTCCGCCCAGCACAGACCGTGCAATGGTATCCAAACGGATGGCCTGCGGGTATCACGGTCGATCTGAATGGAGCACGCTATGTCGTGCCGCCTGCAGCGCCGTTGCCAGTGCCCAGCGTCTTCCCTGGACTCCTTGCCGTGAATGCCACGACAGGCAACGCCACGCTCACCTTCACCGGCGGCCTGCTCAATCCTCTGCCAGCGCCCTACAGCATCAACATCTCCACCGCGAACCTCGTGACCAACGCCCCGGTCGCAGCAAGTCCCACGATGCTCATCACCAAAGCCACCGGCCTCATCAGTGGCACCTTCATCCACACCGATGGCCCAACCATCAAGCCCGCCTACCAAGGCGTGATCATTCAGAAAGGCAGCAAGCAAGGCGGCTGGGGCTACTTCATGAGCCGGGCGACTCCGCTGAACTTCCTCGGCGAAAGCGGCAAGGTGCAAGTGCTGGCGAAGTGAGCCAAATCATGAGTTGAGAGATTTGAGTTGAGTGTTGAGAGCTTGAAAATCAGAGGCTTGGCAGGAGTTCCTAGAGTGTGGTGCCTCTGTTCAGTAACTGCTTGGCAGTCAGACTCTCAACACTCATCCTTCAACTCTCAACTCTGCTTCAAGGATAGCATCACTCAGACACGATGCGGGCGGCTTTGGGATCAAAGCTGACCCAGAGGCTGGTGCCGACTTTGAACAACAATGACTGATCCTGTCGGCTCTGCTGGGCATAGACGATCTGGGCACCGGCACGCAGGCGGAGACGCTGATGAGGCCCAAAGTAGATGACCTCGTCCACTAAAGCGGGAAAGCTGTTAGCGGGTTCATTCGCAGCGGGGCACTGGGCGGAGAGATGCAGACTCTCAGGGCGCACCATGACTCGGACTGCCTCGCCGATTTTGAGTGTCGGTGTGCCGATGACGAGCGGGTGGCCGAGGCCCTCTATCTCTACCCGCACATGGCCACCTGGGAACATCTCTTGCACGACGCCGCGCAGGAAATTGGCATCGCCAATGAAGCCTGCGACAAAGGCATTTGCGGGGGATTCATAGAGCGTGGCAGGCGCCGCCAGTTGCTCGACACGGCCCTGATTCATGACGGCAATGCGGTGGCTCAGACTCAGCGCTTCTCCCTGATCATGCGTGACATAGATAAACGTGGTGCCGACCTCGCGTTGCAGCGCCGTGAGTTCGGAAAGCATGTGCTGGCGCAGCTTCAGATCGAGCGCGGCCAGTGGCTCGTCGAGCAGCAGGACCTGCGGTTCATTGATCAGCGCGCGGGCGATAGCGACACGCTGCTTCTGACCGCCACTGAGTTGGGCGGGGCTTTTGGTGGCGTGCTCTTCCAGCCGCACCAGAGCGATCATGCGCTCAACGGCGCTGCGAATCTCTGGCTTAGATCGGCGCTTCATTTGCAGCCCAAAGGCGATGTTTTCTGAGACACTGAGATGCGGAAACAAAGCGTAGTTTTGAAACACCGTGTTCACCGGCCGCTTCTCCGGTGGCAGATCCGTGATGTCCGCACCTTTGAGTAAAATGCGCCCGCTGTCAGGTCGCTCAAAACCGGCAAGCATCCGCAGCAGTGTGGTCTTTCCACAGCCACTCGGGCCAAGCAGAGAGAACACCTCCCCCTGCGTGATAGTCAGACTCACCGCATCCACAGCACGCAATGCGCCGAAGGATTTGCTGACGTGATCGATGACAAGGAAGTCCTGCACAGGGCAAGGGAGTTGAGAGTGTTGAGTTGAAAGCCTAATGCTGATTCGACAGCGCTTGAGGCGATATTTGCTCTGCGTCAGTCTATCAACTTTCATCCATCAACTCTCAACCCCGGCTTTTGACTCAGAACGCGGGCTTCGAGGGGGAGTCGAAGGAATGCAGATTGTCTCCGGGCGTGATGACGAGTGGTGTAAGCGCGCCATCGGTGAAGTTGCCAAAGCCGGGCGTATTGAACTGCGGGGTGTCGGTGTAAACGTCGAAACCACTCGGCTGACCGACGCTGACATGCACGCCTGGATCAATGGTGACCTGACGCGCGGCGAGGACGGTCTGCGGGCTGTTCAGAGAGGTGTTTCCGGTGAACTGAATCTGACCATTGCTGCCCTGCGCATAGAGATGGATGAGCTGGTCAGCATTGATGGCGGTGTTGCCAATGATGAGGCGACCGTCCACGCCAAGTGTCTTGGATCGGATGGAGTCACCGGCGAGGTTGGAGTGGTCGAGGATGACGTTTCCTTGGGGTCCCTGGGCCTCTATCAGGAAGGCTGGGCTATCTGTCTCAGCCAGGGCGCGTAGGTTGGATGAATTGCGAATGGAGATGCCGTTTTGAGCGATCATCTCGATCAGTGATCCTGCCTTGAGATCAGCATTGTCGATGGTGATGTCATGAACGGCTTGGACACGTATTTGGTTGGCCTGAATGTCGGCTTTATCGGCAGCCCAGACATCGTGACCAGCATAGACATAGAGTTTGCCATAAGGCACCGCGATGGTCGGTGCCGATGAGGGGGACCAGATGCTCGGCCCCTGAATGGAGATGTCTGAATCGGACCCCTGAGCAGAAAGGAAGACGGATTGATTCGTGCCGGTGATGTGGAAGTCCCGCTCGATGGCGAGATCGTCATCGAGCGAAGTGATGGCGATGGCATCAAGCGCGGCGTCCAGTGTCAGCACGCCTGTTGCGCCGGCTGATGGGAACTCAGGCAGGGTGATCGGTGAGAGCACGACGCGGTTGCGACTGGCAAAAAGAATGTTGCGTGGTCCGCGGCTGGTATCGATGTCTGGAGTGCCTACGATGTAGAGAGTTTCAAACTTAAACATGGCCCAAGTTCCAGCGTCGCTGAAGGGATTGTCGAAGTCGGTGAAGATCGGATCAATGCCATAAACAAACTCGCTGAAGTTACCATCCGTTGACGGTTTAAACGGCGCACCCAAGGCGCTGATGATGCCAGGACTGAGGTTGTTATTGAAGACATTGATGATGCCGCGGCTGTCGATCTGGCTGGTGCCGTCCACCTGACTGGTGCCGGGAATAAACGACCGTCCACCAAGCTGTTGGGGAGTGAGTTTGCCGAGCAATTCCAGTCGTGCCTCACTGCTGAGTGTGACGGACGTGCCGCGCCCCTCGACCATGTAGGCGGTCTCTAGTAGCTCGCCTTTGGCCTTCTTCTGCTTCTGCTGATTGAGCGCGTCTTCCATCTGCTTGTCATTGCCGAGCGCGCTGAAATCTTTGCTATTCATCAGCTTTGACGTGCGGCGTAGGCGCTGCAAGTCCACCTGCACGGGGGCTGGGAGAGATGCGGCATTCGGGTTGGTGATGAGCATGTCACCGGCAGTAATGGTGCGCAGCTCGCTGGGTTTGTTATTCAGAAAGACATCCACATCTCCTTCGATGACGATGATTTTCACAAAGCCGTTTGGATCATACTCCATCATCACGGTCGTGCCTGTGACCGCCGCCGTGATGGCCGCCGTGCGCACCGTGGCACCGCCGAGTTGCTTCGGCACTTGCAGGAGCATGACGCCCTGTTCCAGATTCACTTCCCGCGACTTTGAGTCCAGACGGAAGAGTGAGTTAGCACCGAGGCGCGTGATGGTTTGATCCGTGAAACGCAGCTCGGCGCGTGATGACACGCCGGTGGCAAGCGCGGTCTGGCCGCTGATTTTGTCGCCGATCTTCGCCGCTGCGGCTGCCTTCTGAGGCGGCACGAGACGCACGTCGTTGATGATGCGTGTGACCTCTGCTTCCTTCAGAGCTGCGGCTTGAAGAAGAGCGGGAAGGCTGAGGCTGAGGAGCAGGAATCGCTTCATGGTGAGCATCAGAATTTGAGTTTCATGCCGAGTCCCAGTCCGGCGCTGACCGTTTCATAATCGAAGACCGCGATATTGGAGTCATTCAGCGCATGGCTGGCGGTGGCGTAGATTTCCATCCAGTTCTTGGGCGTGTAGCTGAGTGTGGCACCGACGACATGCAGCAAGTCTTCACGCGGTAGTTTACGGTAATTGAAATAGGTCATGCGATAGGCCAGCGACAGGGACAGATCGCGCATGATTTTGTAGCGGTAAATCAGGTCCATGGAGTACTCGTCGCGGAAGACTTGATCGACATCGTTCGTGATGTCCCAGTCGGCACCCATGGCCAGTTGCAGGCTGTTTTTGCGATCAAAGGTGATGAGTCTCTGGGCACCAAAGCGGCCCGAAAAGCTGTTTAGCAAGCTGTCCTCAAAATTGTTGTTGGTGATGCGCGTGAAGCCGAATGACCCTACCAGTACCGTGTTCCAAAAACGCGGCTCCACATCCAGGATGCTGGCCATGGCCTCCATCGCCTCGAAGTCCAGCGCATTGGTCCGACGGTAGCGGTAGAGCCCCTGGGTCAGGCCGACATCGGCAAACCAGTGACTAGCGAGCTGCTGCTGCCAGCCGATGCCCGCACGGCCACCATACATCCAGTCAGTTTGCTCACCGCTGGAGACGTTGGCTGCATTGTTCGACCACAGAGCAAACTGGTCGGTGAAAGCGCGGAAGGGGCGGTTCTTCGGAGTCTCTTTGAGGATCAATTGCTGGCCGATGTCATCGTCCCCCTTTGAGGCAGAAGTAAAACCATTCTCCTCACCCAGATCGCGACTCCGCATCTCTTCTTCATCTGAGGTGATCAGGCTACGGCTCTGTATTCCTGATGATTCAGAAAGGCGTGACGGATCGACCTGAGCGAGTGCCAAGCTGGCCAGGAACAAAAAGGTCATGGAAACGAGACGGCTCCAATTCCTCAGAGTGGGATGATAAAGAGAATGGGGGGAAGACATGGCTCGATAATGT
>JBEBGU010000841.1:0-2415 GCA_040081325.1 Prosthecobacter sp. | reverse complement strand
GTCCAAGCGACCTGCTCCGACCAATCTCTGCGCACCCCTTTGTCCCGCCAGCCGGGGCTGATCGCAGGGCGGTATGTGAGGAGATCTTTGCCATCCAGGCCACCGCGCTCGCCCGCCGCCTGCGCCAAACTAAAAGTAAGACCGCCGTGCTCGGCCTCTCCGGTGGCCTCGACTCCACGCTCGCCTTGCTGGTGATGATCGAAGCCCTAAAGCGCGCTGCCATGCCCCTCAGTGCCGCTTTGACCGTGACCATGCCCGGCTTCGGCACCACCGACCGCACGAAAGGCAATGCCGAGGAACTCGCGAAGGCGCTCGGGATCGCGCTGCGGACCATCAGCATCAAGGCGGCTGTGGAGCAGCACTTTAGCGACATCGGCCACCCTGCCGGGCTGCACGACATCACTTATGAAAACGCTCAGGCCCGCGAGAGAACGCAGGTGCTCATGGACGTGGCCAATCAAACGGGCGGCATCGTCATCGGCACCGGTGATCTGTCTGAGGCCGCGCTCGGCTGGTGTACCTTCAATGGCGACCACATGAGCATGTATCACGTCAATGCGGGCGTGCCGAAGACCCTGGTCAAATACCTCATCGACTGGTGTGCCACCGAACTCTACGCGGACGAAGCTGGTGCCATCCTGCACGACATCATCGCCACGCCCATCTCGCCCGAGTTGCTACCCATCGGCGCTGACGGCCAGATCGAGCAAAAGACCGAAGACACCGTCGGCCCATACGAACTGCATGACTTCTTCCTCTTCCACTTCGTCCGCCACGGCTGCTCCGCCGCGAAGATCCGCTACCTCGCCGCCATCGCTTTCGCTGGTCAATACGAGAGCGCCGTGCTCGATAAATGGTTGACCCTTTTCCTCCGTCGCTTCGCCCAAAACCAATTCAAACGCAGCTCCATGCCTGATGGTCCCAAAGTCGGCTCCGTGGCCCTATCCCCACGAGGCGACTGGCGGATGCCGAGTGACTGGGCGGGGCCGCTGGAATGAAGAGTGCGTCATAGTTTCGGAGAAACTCGGAACTGTTAAGGTTCAGGGAGTTTGGCGGTTTTGTCGATCTTCTCGTCCTCCCAGATAGCTTCGCCAGTCACAGGCTCATAGGTGAGGATGCGGCTCTTGCTGCCTGGGACGGGGGCTTTGTCCACTTTGGGCAGCCACTTGGCGAGTTCGGCTTTCTTGGCGCTGTAGGCGGGATCTTTGGCGAGGTTGGTCCATTCGTTGAAGTCGGCTTTCTCGTCGTAGAGTTCCTCGCTGCCGTCGGCGTAGCGGATGTAGCGCCAGTCTGTCGTGCGGATGCTGTGGTTGCCTTGATTGTGGGTGGTGATGGCGGGCCATTCACGCGCGGCAGTCGCATCCTTGAGCTGGGGCACGAGGCTGTGGCCTTCGAGATCAGGGCGCGCGTTCATACCAGTGAGTTCGAGCAGTGTGGGAAAAATATCGAGCAACTCCGCGGGGCTTCCACACACTTGATTAGCCTTGATGCCGGGTCCGGCAAAGGCGAGCGGCACGCGGGTGCTTTCATTCCAAAGGGTGTTCTTGCCAGTCATGAGCTTTTCCCCGAGATGCCAGCCGTGATCGCTCCAGAGGACGATGATCGTGTTGTCGGCGCGGCCTGATTTCTCCAGCGCAGCGACGACACGTCCGACCTGCGCATCCATGAGACTGGTGGAGGCTAGGTAAGCGCGCACGAGCGGTCGCCATTCATTCATCGCACGCAGGGTGCTGAGTCGTGGCTCGGGGAGTTTCCAGTGCAGGAAGTCGGCGAACTTCGGCAGGTCCACGCGGTCATCTTCTTTCACGGGCGGCATTTGCAGGTCGGCATCAGGATACAGATCAAACCAAGCCTGTGGAGCAAAGCAGGGCACATGCGGCAGTCGGAATCCTGCGGTGATGAAGAAGGGTTTGTCGGCTGGCGCGCGCTCTAACGCGCTGATGGCTGACTTAGCGATGTTCCAGTCAGGTGTGTCCTCGTCCTTGTCGGGGAAAGCGCCCCAATCCATCGCTGGGTGGCGGCCTGGACCTGGGAGTTTGGCGATGGGTTCCTTGGGTTTCGGCGTCGGGCTAGGCTTGTTCCATTCATTGAACTCGGCCTTCTGATCGCCACCGCGCATGGAGCCATCGTGATAAATCTTGCCACTGGTCGAGGTAAAGTAACCCGCAGTGGTAAAGGTCTGCGGCAGGGTGATGTGCTGCTTGGTTTGCTCCACCTCACGGATCCCCGGAGCGAGTCCATAGATGCCGGTGCTGCTCGGGCGCAGGCCGGTGAGAAGGCTGGAGCGCGAGGGATTGCACAGCGGTGCCTGGCAATGCGCGTTGGTGAAGAGCGTCCCGCGCTTCGCCAGCGCATCAATCGCGGGGGTCTTCACCTGCGGATGTCCGCCCATGCAGCCGATCCAATCATTTTGGT
>JBEBGU010000840.1:0-2417 GCA_040081325.1 Prosthecobacter sp. | reverse complement strand
CGACGGCACATGGCGTGCAGGTGAAAACATTCATCATCAGCGATAGCACCCCATGCCTGCTGGTCGAGCCTGATCCCAGCGGCAAACTCGGCACGCGCGGCCTGCGAGTTCGGGAGCAGCTAAGCGAAAAAAAGCTCAGTCTCACAGCACCGGGGAACATCAGCGGCACGCTTGTGCTCGTGCATGGTCGAAAAGGCCGAAAGGAAGACTACCTCCTAATCGCCGAGCGTTTATGCGCTGCTGGGTTTCGCTGCCTGCTACCTGACATGCCTGGTCACGGCGAGCATCCGGGCAGATACGTCACCTTTGGCCTCACAGAAGCCGCCATCCCCAGTCGTGTGCTGCATGAAGCCGCAGAGCGATACAACTTCTCCCCTGCCCCTGCTGGACTTATGGGCATGTCCATGGGCGGTGCTGTGGCCATGCGTGCGGCTTCTCTACCCCAAGCCGAATGGCGAGCGCTCGTCATTGTCAGCAGCTTTGATCGCCTTGAGGTCGCCATCCAAAAGACCGTCTCAGATCGTGTCGGCAGCTTGATCGGCAGCTTGTGGAGCCAGGGTGCAGGACTCGTTTACCACTTCATGACGGGCCATGAGCTGAATGAAATCCGATCCGACATCGTCGCCACCACCCTCGCGATGCCGACCCTGATCGCCCATGGCACAAAGGATCGCGTCATCCCGCTTGAATCAGGCCAAAGGCTTTACGCCGCTCTACCCGCCACTTTGGAAAAGCAGTGGATCGATGTCCCCACTGCAGATCACGACAACGTCCTCATCACCGATTTTCCCATCTACGCCACCATCGCTGAATGGATGTTGAGACACGTGAAGTGAGTCCGCAATTGCCACGGCGTTAGTCTCTGCTAACAACCTGCGCCCAATGAAAATCTACGCCTATCAAGGATGCTCCACCTGCCGCAATGCCATCAAGTGGCTGCGGGCGCATGATCTCCCTTTCACCGAAATCCCCATCCGCGAAACGCCGCCGACCATGGCTGAACTGCACGCCATGTTGAAGGCACATGACGGCCAACTGCGCCTGCTCTTCAACAGCTCCGGGCTAGATTACCGAGCACTCGGGCTCAAAGACAAGCTTCCCAGCATGAGCACGGATGAAGCGCTGCAATTGCTCACTCAAAACGGTAACCTCGTGAAGCGGCCCTTTGCCATCGACAGCAAACGCGGCGTCCACCTCGTCGGCTTCCGCGAAGAAGAATGGGCGAAGGCACTGACTTGAACATCTTCGATTGAGTCATCCATCTGCCTGCCTATTTCTAAACAATGCTCAATGACACCATCGCTGCCGTTTCCACCGCGCACGGAGAGGCCGCTATCTCGGTGCTCCGAGTTACCGGGCCACAGGCGTTAAGTCTGGCTGAGCGTGTTATTAAAGCAAAGTTCCCGATCTCCGAACTGAGCGCCCGCACAGCTCATCGCTCCAGTGGGGTAGATGCTGAAGGCAGGCTCTTGGATGAGGGACTTGTCTTGATCTTCCGTGCGCCCGCCAGTTACACTGGAGAAGATGTGATCGAGTTTCAGGGCCACGGCGGCCTGCTCGTCACGCAAAAAGTGCTCGAAGCCCTACTCACCGCTGGCGCACGCGCCGCTGAGCCAGGCGAGTTCACGCAGAGGGCTTTTTTAAACGGCAAAATGGATCTCACGCAAGCTGAGGCGGTCATGGATCTGATCCATGCACAGAGCACCTTGGCACTGCGTGCTGCCAATGAGCAGCTCGGTGGAGCCATCGGTCGAGAAGCCAATGCGCTGCGTGAAGAACTGCTGCCCGTGCTTGCTCATGTCGAAGCCTACATCGACTTCCCTGAGGAAGACATCTCACCTGACACTGGCGCGGCTTTGATCGCGAAAATGGATGCCGTGCTTGATCGAGCGCGTCGTCTCATCGCCACCAGCGAGCAGGGGCGCATCCTCCGCCACGGCGCGCGCACAGTCATCTGTGGCGAGCCAAATGTCGGTAAGTCTAGCTTGCTCAATCTCCTGTTAGGCTTCGAGCGCGCCATAGTCAGCCCGACCGCAGGCACCACGCGCGACACCATTGAAGAAATCATTCAAGTACATGGCATCCCGCTCCGCCTCGTCGATACCGCAGGCCTGCGTGAGAGTCGCGACGACATCGAGCGCGTCGGCATTCAGCGCACTCAGCGTGAGCTTGAGCGTGCTGATCTCATCCTCGAAGTGGTCGATGCCAGCGTGCCTGCGGCCAATGCCACCCGCGTCGTGCTGTCGCCTGAGTTGGAGTCACGCCACTTACTTCTTTTAAACAAAGCCGATCTCGGCATCGCCGCTGGCTGGAAAAGCGGCATCCCCATGTCCTGCATGAACAGCAGCGGAGTCGAAGCCCTGCGTGATGCCATCCGTGACATCGTCATGAGCGCTGGGCCGCTCATGGCTGATCAC
>JBEBGU010000839.1:0-2418 GCA_040081325.1 Prosthecobacter sp. | reverse complement strand
CCCACGAATCCCAGACTCGTCGGCTACGCCAGACACGCGCTCCTTGGGGCGATGCGTAGCCGCGCCCACCAGGGCGTGCTGATCCCCGATGCTCTACTTTCCGGTCTGGCTCACGTCAAGGCCATCAAGATTGGCACGCAAAGGCGCAAATACAAGGGTTTGATGAGCTTCAGCGTGGAGGTTTCAACTCACTGAATGGGTGATCTTTTTCGCGTGGGAATGTTCCTTCTGAATCCCTGGTTTTCTTGGCGGCTTTGCGAACGTTGCGTGAAACCTATTCCCGGAATTAGGTTGAAGCGCGCAGAGTCATCAACACAGAAGGCAGAGTGCCGAGCCAATTCCAAAACCTCCCTCTAGCCCGTAGGGCTAGCCTGTGAATAGCCGTGGGTTGAGGAACGAAACCCACGGTCATGGAGCGGCCTGCCTTGTCTCAAGACCGAACCCCGGATGGGGTTCCCCAATGGGCAGCATCGTGTCAAACGAGCGCAACAGGTGATGGGGGAACTCCGCCGGAGTTCGGGGCTGATCGGGATCGTGCTGGCCTTTGACCACGGCGAAAATGAATGGGATCGTCAGGTTCTAAACACTGGAACCTTGCATTTGAAACACCTGCCCCCCTTCCACACCTGACCCTATTGGTTGGCTTGTGGGTTCATTTTTCGTACTTCATTTGAAAAATGCTTCTTGCTGACTTTTCTCGTCTTGATCAAAATGAACCTTTGTTAACGCATTCGCAGAGCAAGCATCAAGCAAGCTCTTGAAATGCTGCGAGAGATCAGACAGTTTTTCATTGGTAATGACTGACCAACTATCAGACTTAGACAAATGGATATACCCACCCACGTAGCTAAAATTCGCCTTTTTGCGATCTGGAAAAACACATTGCATAACGAAAAATGAGTTCGTAGCAAAGTATGAAGACAACTCAGCAACGGGGACTGGAACGCTTTCGTATTTGCAGGCTTTGAAGAAAGAACACAGGTTTGACTTCAAGGCTGGGCACTTAGCAAGTTCGCCAGAGTAACCAACTCTGGCACCTGTTTCCGAATCCATGATCAAGACTTTGATGGTCTGTGCTCGACTGACATACTCAATCAATGAATTTTTAACACTTTGTTGTTCATCTGCACGACAGATAAGTGAGGTTGCAGTCGCCAAATAAATGCACGGAAGCATTCTAAGGGAGAAAGATGACAGGTGTTTCATTTGGCGGAATTCAGGACATTCAGACGCTCGTCTCCAGGATCTCATGAGGCAGTTTGATCACCATCCACGCAGCGGACAAGACTTTCCTGATCGGCTGAGATGGACGGAGCCTCTTCTTTTCGGTGGCTGCCCAAGTCTCTAACAATCATTTTACCCTTCATCATTCTACCTCGGTTCTTCTCAGCGCGGGGAGGGATGGTAAAATGATACCGGGGTAAAATGATTGAGGACGGGCCGTTGTGATCCACTTCCACGCACCGGACAAGACTTTCCTGATCGGCTGAGACGGACGGAGCCTTCATCGGCGACGGGCGTAAAACGCGTGAAAATGTCTTGAGGTGGGTGAGGCAGGCGGGTGATGATACCTCACCAGTTATGAAAAGACTCTTCCTCCTCCTCGCCGTGCTTTGCGTCTGTTCAGCCGCTATCCAGGCCGAGCCTGTGGCAGAACTCAAAAACGAACTCAAAGCCAGGCAAAAGGTGGTAGATGACTGGTTTAAGGCGGGACTCATTAAAATTGCTCAGCGGGCGAAAACCGATGAGGAGCGTCAGAGGGTCCTCACGGCTTGTGACTGGATATGGGACGCGGGAGATGCAGGTGTCACCTCGATCACCTTGAAGGAAGGCGGCAGCGGAATTCACCACTACCAGGGTTCGGCCTTCGCCTGGACCCACGAGGAATGGGTGGTGAAAATCGTTAACTCGACGGGTGCCATCGCGAATCTCAAATTTGATCCCGACACTCTCAAATACTCGGGCAAAGACTTCGACGGCAAACGAACGATCAAGGGAAGCCTGAAGCTCACGCCGTAAAGGAGTTCAAGCCGGGAAGGAACTCAGCGAGATGCCAACCAGGTTTGGCAACGGCTTGAAGGTGGAACCCGGGGTGGCTTCCGTTGCGGCAGCGTCCTGGAGTGCTCCAGTCCTCTGGAGCTTTACGCAGGTCGAGAGACGCTCGAAAGCGCCGGAGGACCGGCGCACTCCAGGACGCTCTCGCGATTCCGCAAGCGCTACCTCCAAAGTTTGCTTCAAGAACTCCGGCGGTGGATCACGCCAGCGGAGGGTGCGCAGGGTTTGTTCGAGGTCCGGTTTCATACAAGCGTGTGTTTTTGAGTTCGCAGTTTTTCCAAAGCATATCGGTAACGGCTCGCGACGGTCTGGGTGGGCATGGCGAGCAACTCGCCGATCTCACGGAAGCTCATCTCCTCCCAC
>JBEBGU010000838.1:0-2421 GCA_040081325.1 Prosthecobacter sp. | reverse complement strand
TTGCCGAACTGTTCGCGGTCTCGGCCAAGACGTGGAACACGCTGGTAATCACATCGAAAACGCGGCGAAGCATTAAAACCGCGAACTGATATGTGCCGCTGAGGCGCTGCCGCTGGTTTTAACAGGAACTGGTAGCAGCGCCTCTTTTCTTTGGATCGATAGGGTACGGTTTCTAATAACTAACAAAAGGTGGGGTTACACCCCATAGATGTGAAGACATGAATTATCCAAGGTGATACCCCAATGAAACCACACACAACACACGCAGCTTGCAACCCCACCTCAAACCAGATCTCCATGAAATCCACCAAACCTCAATTAATCAGCCCAGCATTGCTAAGCATCGCTATGTCTGCCGTCCTGTTCGGTCAATCTGCAGCGAAAGCCACGGAGGAGGATGACCGAATTGAGGCAGCAGCCAAGTCGTCCTATGTATTTAAAACATTTCTTGTCGATGACTCGATCAAGACTGAATCCGAGGATGGTGTGGTAACACTGTCAGGCACCGTAAAAGAAAAGCACCACAAGCAGCTTGCTGAAGATACGGTGTCTGGGCTGCCTGGAGTGAAGAGCGTGGACAATCAGATCGACACCAAGGAAAGCCCTCCCGAGAACTCGGACACTTGGCTTTACATGAAGGTGAAAAGCACGCTCGCATATCATCGCAGCGTGAGTGCCTACAACACCCAAGTGGAGGTAAAGGAAGGTGTGGTAACACTGAAGGGTGAAGCATCAAGCCAGGCACAAAAAGATCTTGTAACGGAATACACCAAAGATGTGGAAGGCATCAAAGACGTGAGCAATCAGATGACGGTGACAACCCCAAGCAAGTCCCCTGAGCCAACCATTGGCGAGATGATTGATGACACCTCCATCACAGCTCAGGTGAGGATGGCATTGCTGTCTCACCGATCGACCAGCAACCTCCGCACCAAGGTAACTACGAAAGATGGCGTGGTTACGCTAAGCGGCACTGCAAAAAATGAGTCTGAGGTGAATCTAGTGACAAAACTCGTCACGGACATCAATGGTGTCAAAAGCGTCGTCAATAACATGTCTGTCGCCGTAGCCGCCTCCAACTAATCACCGTGAACGCTGTCAGTCGGAGCGGCAACACTTCGGCTGGCATTGTCTCGACTTTAACACGAAACGCCCTAACTATATGTTATTAAACATTGCTATTATCCTCATTATTCTGTGGGTTCTCGGCCTGGTAACAAGTTCCGCGATTGGCGGCTTTATCCACATTCTTCTGGTCGTGGCTATTATCATCATGCTGATCCGCTTTATACAAGGTCGCCGCGTCCTTTGAAGCCTTCTGTGCCGACACTAGTGCTCACACATCATCGACTTTTTATATGAAAAATCTTTTTTCCTTTCTAGCCGCCGCAATTCTCATTGCAGCCGTGACCCCATCCACTCAAGCCCGTGACGCCGTATCGGTGGACTTCTTTTATGACAATCTTGAGCCTCATGGCGACTGGCGTGAAGTGGGCACTTACGGCTATTGCTGGCAGCCGCGTGACGTCGGTCCTGACTGGCGACCCTATAGTGATGGGCGCTGGGTTTACACCGATGCTGGCTGGACCTGGGACTCAAACGAACCCTTTGGTTGGGCCGTTTATCACTATGGCCGTTGGGTCGATGTAGGCCGCGTTGGTTGGGTGTGGGTGCCGGGCACTGAATGGGGGCCTGGCTGGGTTTCTTGGCGTCGCAGTCCGCAGTATGTTGGTTGGGCACCATTGCCGCCTGAAGCGCGACTCCTTCTCTCCATCGGGTTGAGCAGTTGGGTGGATGACTACTATGACATCGGGCCGAGTCATTACCGCTTTGTGGAGAATCGAAACTTTGGCGCGCATCGCCTAAACTCTGTGTTTATTGATCAGCGACGAAATGTCACGATCATTAACCAGACGACGAACATCACGAACATCACTTACGTGAACAATGTCGTCTATAATGGTGGCCCTGTTTACGACCAGCAGATGCGCCAAAGTAATGAACCCATTCAGCGTTACAGGCTCGACCGTCGTGAAGATTACGACGGCAATTCACGCAGGCAGTCGCCAGAGTATCTTCGGTCGCGCATTGATGGAGATTCCTTGAGCGTGCTTGCCCTACCATTCACTGGCAGATCCGCCACCGCTCCACGAAAGTTAGGTGAGCGAGTGGAGCGTGCAGAGGTCAATCACGGCTGGCGAAATGCTGGCACGCCTGATGAGATCGCAGCTATGCGTGCCGGAATGAAAGGCAAAGAAAAGGCCCCCGACAACCTTCCTGCGTCGGATGCTTTCGTCAAAGTTACGGATAAAGCTGCCGTGCGCGATGAGCGCCGTCCCGCAGAGCGTCCAGTGACGCCTACTGAGCGTCCATCAAAGCCCAAAGGTAAAGTTGAAAACAAGCCAGGCCGGCCTGTCATGC